>CAZBVV010000103.1:0-6210 GCA_964495345.1 uncultured Eubacteriales bacterium | reverse complement strand
CGCAAGCAAATAACGATGGAACACTGTTTGATTCGCAGAAATTTCATATAAAATGGCTCACGGCATTGTGTTACGCACACGGAGCGACGAGGGCGTCGCTCCCTACGATTATCACTTTGATATTCTGCTAAATTATTGTTTATCATTGATTTTCATTACATTTTGTGCTATGCTTTTGAGCAAGGAGTGGTAATTATGAGCAAAATAATCAAATCATTTTTAGCAGGTTTTGCATTCCCTTGTCTTGCGGCGATGGGCAGTCCGAAAAAATGGAAAAGTGCAAAATTCAAAAGAGAATCGCCCGCACCCTTAAAATTTAACGCAGACGGCAAGTTCAGAATTTTACATATAACAGATATTCACGATGTAGAACCGATTATGGACGATGATGAAAACCGTGAAATTCCCGAAAGCCGTGACAGAGAAACAATCAATGTTATTGAAAGTCTTATTGACAAAACAAACCCCGACTTGGTGGTGTTCGGCGGTGACAACATCAGCGGCTACTGGGAAGAATTTACTTATGATTACGTACAAAGCACCATACAGAAAATAACTAAAAGGATAAGAGAAAAAAATATACCTCTTTGTGTAGTTTTCGGCAATCATGACGGAGAAGTGGGCTTTCACACAGAGTTTCAGATGATGCAGTATATGGAGTATCCGAACTGCCGTTCAAATCTTAACGATGCAGATGTTTACGGTTGCGGTAACTGCTGTGTTACGATTAAAAGCTCAAAAAGTGATAAAGATGCATTTGCTATCTGGCTGATTGATTCCAACGATTATCAGCGTAACGCAAAGGGTACTTTATCCTATGACTGCGTGCATGATGACCAGATTGAATGGTACGAAAAAAGAGCCGCTCAGCTTAAAGCGGCAAACAATGGTGAGCCTTTACCTGCAATACTCTTTCAGCATATTCCCGTTCAACAGGAGCTTGACGGATTTAAAGAAGTTACAGCCGATGAAGATTACACCTTTGAGCGTGACGGCAGATATTTTAAATTCGGTCACGATATAATTGAGGGCAGAATAAGAGAATGTCCCTGTCCGCCTTACATGGAAAATAACCACAGAAATCAGTTTGAGAGCTGGAAAAAGACGGGTGACATTGTTGCTGCATTCTTCGGTCACGACCATGTAAATGATTTTCATATAAATATTGACGGCATCCACCTTTTCCAGACTTTAGGAGCAGGATATTTTTCCTACGGACGTGAAAGAGGCGGCAGACTTATTGTTCTTGATGAAAACAATCCTAAAGATATTTATACTCAATCAATAGAAATTGCAAGAATTACAGACACAAAAATATAAACAATAATTTAGCACACACTTTTCAAGCCTCCCTCGTTGAGGGAGGTGTCAATGCGTAGCATTGACGGAGGGAGTTAAAGAGCTAAAAACTCAGCAGAATAGCCATTTTTAATACTCCCTCAGTCAGCTTCGCTGACAGCTCCCTCGGAGAGGGAGCCTTAGGTTCTCTCCGCTAAATTATTGTTTACCCTCTTTTGAACAGTGAATTTATCTTTTTAAAATATTCTGTGTCCATGGAGTTTATTGTATCGGCGGTTGTTCTGAATCGCCAATTTTTTTCGGGTACGCCGGGGATATTCATTCTTGCATCAGAGCCGAAGCCGCACATATCCTGAAATGCGATAATAGCAGTTTCCGATGCGGAACGCCAAACAGCCTCAATGACCTTACGGCAGCTTCTTGAATAATATCCGCCCTCACCCCAGTTATCACCCTCAAAGCCAACATAATCAAGGGCAAAGCGGCGTTCTTTTTCACTCGCTTCCCAAAGCCAGCCGAGAATTGTATTATTATCGTGAGTGCCTACATAATTAACTGAATTTCTTTGAGCATTATGGGGCATGTGAGATGAATCACCGTCCGGGTCAAAACCAAACTGAACTACTTTCATACCGGGGAATTTGGTATCTTCAAGAAGTTTTACAACATCCTCACCGAAAACTCCCAAATCCTCTGCAATAATAGGTGCATCGGGGAATTTTCTGAATACTTTTTTAAACAGTTTCATACCGGGACCGGGTTTCCACTCCCCTGTTTTTGCAGTTTTTGAATCTGCCGGAACTTCCCAATAGCTTGCGAATGCTCTGAAATGGTCAATTCTTACAACATCATACACATTAAGTGCGTTACCTATTCTGCCGAGCCACCATTTATAGCCGTCCTTATCCATATAATCCCAATTATAGATAGGATTGCCCCAAAGCTGACCGTCCTCGCTGAAATAATCGGGAGGAACACCTGCTACCTTTTCGGGGCAGAGCTTTTCTTCGTCAATAAGGAACATGGGCAGATTTGACCACACGTCAACGCTGTCCATAGCAACATAAATCGGCATATCGCCGATTATTTTTATGCCCTTCGAGTTGGCATAGTCCTTGACTTCTTTCCACTGCATAAAGAATATGTACTGACAGAATTTCCAGAATGCGGAACGCTCTGCATAATCGTGTCTGTGGCGGCGTTTGAACAGGTCAAAGCGGGCAAAATCCTCGTCCCACTCCCACCATGCTTTAAAATCATTGGCTTCTTTTATTGCCATAAAGTATGAGAAATTGGTGAGCCATTTATTTTCGGCTTCAAAGTCTTTAATCTTCTGTGCAAGCTCGGTATCAATGCGTGAAAAAGCAGTTTTTAAAAGAGCAAGTCTTGATTTCTTTGCAAAATCAAAATCGGCGGTATATGGTGTGCCGTCGTATACATTAGTTTTAGCCTCATCTTCGGTACACAGTCCCATTTTAACAAGTCCCATAGGGTCGATAAAAAGGATATTGCCGGCAAAAGCCGATGCAGAGCAATAGGGAGAATTTGCCGCATCAACAGGATTAAAAGGCAACACCTGCCAATATGAGAATTTCATTTCAGCAAGCTTATCTGCAAAATCAAAGCAGTTTTTATCAAACACACCTATGCCGTACTGTGACGGAAGTGAACTGATGTGCATAATAACTCCTGCACCACGTTTATTAAACATTTACAACACCTCGAACAAAATTTTATCATATATAAGTAAAAAAAGCAATTAAAAATATTAAACATTTATGCATTTGGCAGTTGTATTGATAACCTGCATTGTGATAAAATATATTTATTATGTATTTTTGGAGAAGTGAAATGAAAAAGCTTAACGATATAACACCAATACCCAAATCACACCAGATAATATGGTGGGCAAGCAGAGCATTCATGGTGCTTTTTGCTGTTTACGGCATACTCAACAACTCGGTCACTATGTATCTTATGGGATTTTTCTCGGTTGCATTCTCACATCTGTGGGATATGTTTCAGCTTTTCGGCGGAAAGTCATTCATAACAAGAGTTGACTTTTTTGCGCAGACGCTTTTAAACATCTTTCTCGTTTACAGCATGATTGCATATATGTTCAATTCAAGGACAAATGTGCAGTTTTTAGACATTATTTCTCATGCAGGGTCGGGCGTTCTTACATCATGGTTTGCATACGATTTTGCAATAGTTTTTCAGGGCAAAAAAAGGCATTTAAGCCCTGCACTTGCAGCATTTTTTTCATTTACATTTTCAATGTTCATAGCCGTTGCATGGGAGCTTTACGAGTTCACAATGGACAGAGTTTACGGCTACACACTCCAGACATCACAAGTGCTTTCCGAAATCGGTCTTGTTGATACAATGGTGGACTTTATATGCTGTGTCGTTGGCTCTCTTATCGGTATGTTTGCCGTTGCATTTTACAGAAACGGCATCATCGGCGGCAAAAACAGAAAACAACTCCGAGCAGAGGTTGTTGCACGCTCCAAACAGGACAGAAAAGAAGAACTTGAATATTGGGGAATTGAAGAATAATCTGTAATTAAAACAAGGGACGACTGATATCATCCCTTGTTTATTTTTATTCAGCTTCATATTTAATAATATCGCACACATCGCAATCAAGAACATAACAAAACCGTGCCAGCACATCTGCATCAATTCTTTCAATCTCGCCGTTGCACCATTTATTTACAACCTCAAAACGGGTGCCTGTCATTTTTGCCAATTTATTTTTTGTTATACCCTTTTTATCTATGATTGAACGTAAATTAACTCTGATTCTTCCGTATTCACAAAAAGTAACAACAGATTTTATTTCATTCATTTTTAGTCACCTTTACATTGTTGATGATTTTATTTTAAAATGAATATTTACTACTTGACAAGATACATAAGTAATGTTACTATATATATAGTAATGAATACAAACTCCATTGTTGCCACACAGCACAAAGAGGGGCATCAACAGATGCTCCTCTTTTGCGTGGGTTTGATTGAAGGTAAGAGAAAAATCATTTCAAGAGTTAGCAATAGCTAACTACAGTTTTATTATACATATTTCGTACCCGTTTGTCAATAATTTTTTTAAATTATAATTAAATAAACAATAATTTATCAATTCAGTCCGTTCAAAACGATATCAACATAATTAACCTATACAGAAAAAAAATCAGCAGCCACAGCAAGTGACTGCTTTAATCATTTATAAAAGAGAGCAACCTGTATATTATCTTTTATTATCATAGAGTCAGGAGTGACGGTGCAGTTAACTGCTTCGACCGTTACGCCCTTTTCTTTTGCCGTGCGGAGTGCATCGCCAAATGCCTTATGCGTTTCATCATTTGGGGCAAAATATTTAACGTTATCCGTCTGTATAACAAAAAGTATCTGCGTTTTATACCCTTTTTCTGCATATTCAATAAGCTCTTTTATGTGCTTTACTCCTCTTTCGGTTGGAGCGTCGGGAAAAAGCGCAATACCGTTTTTTTCGAGCGTTACACCTTTTACTTCAACAATTATTTTATCTTCACCTTTTTCAATATAAAAATCAAAGCGTGAATTACCGAATTTGGTTTCGGGACGAATCAATGCATCGGGATATATTTTCCTTAAATACTCCCCCACAGCAATATTGGGTGCCTGTGAATCCATATTGAAAAGCTCACCGTTTTTGATTACCGCAACAAGGTCATATTTTGTTTTTCGTGCAGGATTGTCACTTTCAGTAAGATAAACGTCGCAACCGGGCACTAAAAGCTCCTTGCATCTGCCTGTGTTTTTTACATGGCAAATTACGGTTTCGCCGTTAAGCTCGGCATATGCAATAAACCTGTTTGGTCTTGAATGAAACTTTGCTTTGTATATGTTAGGATATTTCATTATAAAGCAGCAGTTTCATCTTGAAATTCAAGCATATTTTCAAATTTTTTATTAACATCATTTTTGCCTTTATGATAAAACGGTACAAATTTAAGCACTATCCATACAATAACCGCACCAACGGTATTAAGCACAATATCTGCCATTGTGTCCATTATAGGCCAGCGATCGGCATAGACAGGGTCAAAGAGTGTTGCCTCTTTAGGTGTCCCCTGAGCAAGAGTGAAGCTCCAATGCTGAGCATCACCTATGCTTCCGCCCATACACATTACCTGGTCCATGGCAAACTCAAAAAGCTCCCACAAGGTCGATGCAAAAAATGAAAAACAGAATGCACAGAACAAAGCAATAGGTACTGAGCAGATTTTTTTATCACGCATCTGCATGGCAACGACAATCTGATAACCAAGAAGCACGCAAAGTCCACCACCAACAAGATGCATTACAGAATCCCACAAACGAACCTCATAATAAAAATTGAGGAACTTACCGCAGAAGGATGCAGCAAACAGCACAACAACGGAAACATCCTGCAAAAATGAGGGCATCTGACGCAAAATACTCTTTTTGGGGAACATCATAAAGATTTCCCATGCGAACATCGCCGCTAAATTTGCCATGACCTGCAACGGGTCGGAAAAATCGTTTTCGCCTTTAAAAAACCCTATAAGACCGACAATCAGAGCATAAATCATAAGCCCTCTGAATATCCACCAATAGCAAATTTCCCATACTTTTGAGTTTTCTTTTATTCTTTTCAAATAATTTCTCATTCCACTATCTCCTTTTTTCTATATGATAAAATAAATGCAGAATATTGTCAATATTAAAAATTTTTGTTTTACGGAAACGCAGTTCCTATAAAGCAAAAAAAGGCTCTAACCGACTAAGGTTAAAGCCTTATATTAACAATTTTTATTTCGACACACGTTTACCGTAAATCTGTCGTAAACCACATTTTTGAGCATTTTTTTGGATTGACAAAACGCCGCAAACGCTGTCAAA
>CAZBVV010000102.1:0-6214 GCA_964495345.1 uncultured Eubacteriales bacterium | reverse complement strand
AATGCAGTCACCGGGTGCGGCAAGTCCTTTTTCGGGAATAAGAGCGTGTTCAATACCCATTTCGCCGACATCGTAATAATTTGTGATGTTGAATGATTTTGCAAATGTACGGCACTGCTTTGTCTGCTGAGCCGCTTTGATATCTTTGTTAGGAACAAAATGGTCCATAACCATAGCAATTTTAGTGTTATCAAAAACTTTATCAAATCCGTTTTTGCTGAATTCGTTAATGGCGACGGGTGAAGTAATATCGTTACCCAAAACAAGGTCAAGCTTTGCCATTATAAGCTGACCTGCTTCAACGGATTCAAGACCTGCGTGTGCGGCGAGAATCTTTTGTGTCATTGTCATTCCCATATTAATACACTCCTTATTTATTCTTTTCGTAGCGGTTGATTGCAGAGAAGAGTGCATAGATAGACGATACGATGATATCGTCGTCCACACCTACGCCCCAGCTAATCTTGCCGTCTTCCATTGTAACGCTTACGTAAGAAACAGCTTTAGATGTTGAACCTATATTAAGAGCGTGTTCCGTATACTGAAGATTTGTAAATTTGATACCGCCTTTATGAAGAGCTGTAACAACAGCATCAAGACTACCGTTACCGTTACCTGCAATATCGTCAACTATGCCGTCTTTTTCAAATGTAAGATAAGCAACTGTTTCGTTTTTACGGACAAAATGGCAGTCAATATACTTAACGGGACCGTCGATGATGTTGATATAATTTTCTTCAAAGACGTTAAATACCTCGTCGGGCTGTAACTCCTTGTGTCCTTTATCGGAAACATCCTTAACACAGTAGCCGACATCCTCACGCATCTTCATGGGAAGAATATAGCCGTACTGTTTTTCAAGGAGATAACCTATACCGCCCTTACCTGACTGTGAGTTAATTCTGATAACGTCGGTCTTATACTCTCTGCCAACATCCTTGGGGTCGATGGGAAGATAAGGAACAGTCCAGTGCTCACAGTTATTATCTTCTCTGTATTTCATACCCTTTGCGATTGCATCCTGATGTGAACCTGAGAATGCGGCAAAAACAAGATTGCCTGAATAGGGAGAACGCTCATAAACAGACATTCTCGTAACCTTTTCGTAAACGCTTACAATTTCGGGCATATTTGAAAAATCAAGCTCCGGGTCAACACCCTGTGAATACATATTCATACCGAGAGTTACGATATCTGCATTTCCCGTTCTTTCACCGTTGCCGAAAAGCGTACCCTCGATACGGTCTGCACCTGCAAGAAGTCCCAATTCACAGTCTGCAACTGCACATCCTCTGTCGTTATGAGGATGAAGAGAAATTTCAACGTTCTCTCTGTATTTAAGATTATTACTCATATACTCAATCTGATTTGCGTAAACGTGAGGCATTGAATGTTCAACCGTTACGGGCAGATTGATAACAACCTTGCGGTCTGCGGTAGGCTGCCATATGTCAAGAACGGCGTTACATACCTCAAGAGCATATTCGGGCTCCGTACCTGTGAATGATTCGGGAGAATATTCGTAACGGTACTTTACGCCGTACTCTTTAGCAAGAGTATCAAAGAGAGTTGCACCCTCAATGGCAATCTGCTTTATCTGCTCCTTACTCTTTTTGAAAACCTGTTCACGCTGTGCAACAGATGTGGAATTGTAAAGATGCACGATAACGTGATTTTCGTTCTTGATGCCTTTAAGGCTTTCAAATGTTTTTTTGATAATATGTTCTCTCGACTGAGTAAGCACCTGAATCGTTACATCGTCGGGAATAAGGTCATTTTCAATAAGTGTACGCAAAAACTGATATTCAGTTTCACTTGCGGCGGGAAAACCTACCTCAATCTGCTTAAAGCCGATTTTTACAAGGAGCTTGAAAAATTCAATTTTTTCTTCAAGGCTCATGGGGATGATAAGTGACTGATTACCGTCACGCAGGTCAACAGAGCACCATATGGGAGCCTTGTCAATATAAGTCTTTTTCATCCAATCGCCTTTTACCTCGGGAGGCATAAAAAACTGTCTGGTATACTTTTGTGTTCCTTTCATAACGTTCACCTCTTTTGATACTATACAGAATAAACAAAAAATGCCCCGTCTCAACAAAGAGACGGAACAGTAAAGTCCGTGGTACCACTCTAATTGGTGATTAAATCACCCACTCTTCTCATATCGGGCAAAAAGCCGAATACGATACTTCTTTAACGATGAAGCTCCGTTCTTCCTACGCAACCGCCATTGACGGTGTTCAGTCGACCGCTCGAAGGAGAGATACGATCATTCACGGTTACAGCCTTGCACCAAACGGCTGCTCTCTTGAAATCCGTTGCGAATGACCCTTTAGCCTTGTCATTGCGTTTAATCTGTATTGCAATACATTATACAATCGAAAAATACAAAAGTCAAGAGGAAAAATGAAAAAATAAACAATAATTTATCGGCTTTGCCGATAAAAATGAGCAATTAGCAATGAGTAATGGTGGAAAGGGCGTTGCCCTTTAACCCGATTTTGTATAATTCAAGCTGCTTTGCGGCTTACTTAACTCCTGACTAAAAGAAGATAGCCGAAGACATCGTTTTGCGTAAAATCCACACATCGAACAATGTTAATTACACGTCAAATTTTTGTAAGATACTGTTCTATAACATTGATAATATCTTTTGCATATTCATACTGTTCAATTGCATCCTGCCTGGATACAATATAAAAATCATCATAATCACTTGCTGAACGCACCCTGAACAAAGATGAAATTGCATCTGACATTCTTTTATCAAACAAACCGTTTTTCAAGTACAATTCACGGAACTTCGATATTATTCCCGAATGTTTTTTTGAATCAAAATTATCAAGAATAAGAACCGCCCTTAAAGAATGAAATGCTGCATAATATGCTCTGTTTGCAGTCCCCTTATACTCACCGGCAGCCATAAGTATCTCTGCTTCTTTGAGACAATCCTTTGCATGAAGCAATCTCACATTCGAAAGATTTTTCAAATCACTTTCAAGCAATTCTTACACCCTCTTTTTGTATATTCTGATAAAAAGGTAATATTTCTACATAACGGTTATATGTTGCCGTATCTCTTTCAGTTATTGATACAACAACTCCATACTCATACAACAAAAAACTGCAAAGCTTATCAATCTGTTTTCTGAAAAAACACAGTTCAGAATCCAAAACATCTGCAAGGATCATTATATCAACATCTGATTCTTCATCGTAATCACCACGTGCATACGAGCCATAAAGAATCACGGAATGTAATGCATCATTAAATATCTCCTTAGAACCGACTGCAATATCTCTGAGTAAATTTTCCATCTGATTTTCAGTACACATATACACACCTTCTTTCTAAAAATATTATATACGATATTATAAAAAAAATCAACCCGACTTTACAATTAAACTTTTATTCCTTGCACTCCGTTAAATATTGTTATATAATAATTACGGTGATGAAATGAACAATAAATCTTATCTTATAAAAAGAGCATACGAACTTTTTGAACGCACAACGCCTCTTGTTTCCGATTGCGGAAGGCTTTGCGGCGGTGTTTGCTGTAAGGGTGACAGTAAAACGGGGATGTACTTATTCCCCGGTGAAGAAGAAATCATAAAAAACGTTGACGGATTTAAAATTCTTGACTGTGAGAGTAATTTCGGCTGTAAAATGGTTGTATGCGACGGCAAATGTGACAGAAATACAAGACCTCTTGCCTGCCGAATCTATCCGTATTTTCCCATGATAACGGAAAACTGTTTTGATGCAAGAGCCGACATAAGAGGTATCGGCAGTTGTCCTCTGCTTAAAAACAACGTCAAAGTCAATTATTCTTTCATAAGACAGGTAAGAAAAATTGCAAGGCTTTTTACAAGAGATGATGAATTAAAAGCATACGTTATCAATATAAACTCCATGCTTGACGATATTGAAGAATTTGCTCAAAGGATGATAAAATGAACGGATATATAGACTTACACACACATTCAACCTGTTCAGACGGCACGCTGACACCAACACAGGTTGTTAAAGCGGCAAAGGATGCGGGGCTTCGTGCAATAGCTCTTACGGACCACGACACAATCGACGGATTAAGTGAAGCTGTTGAAGCCGGAAAAAAGTACGGAATCGAAGTTATAACAGGTATTGAATTTTCCGTTGCATCCGACACGGAAATGCATCTTTTGGGACTTGGTTTTGATATTGATTGTCCTGCCATCACATCAATTCTTGATGAAATGATTTACCAAAGAGAATTAAGAAATTATAAAGTGGTTGAACTGTTAAAAGATATCGGTATAAATATTACCGTGGATGACATTCTTGCACAAGCAACGTCAAAGGTTACGGGAAGAAGTCAGATTGCAAAAGCTATGCTAAAAAAAGGCTATGTTTCATCAATAACCGAAGCTTTTGATAAGTATTTAAAACAAGGCAGACCTGCTTTTGTGCAAAGAACTACCCTGTCACCGGAAAAAGCCATTGAAATAATAAAGCAAAGCGGCGGAAAATCCTCTCTTGCTCATCTTAATCAAATCGGCAAAAGCGATGATGAACTGTATAAAATTCTTGCCCGTTTAAAATCCGTCGGTCTTGATGCCATTGAGGGATATTATACTGAATATACTGAAGATATGGCTGAAAAATACAGAAAAATGGCTGAGGATTTGGGATTAAAACTCACAGGCGGGTCTGATTTTCACGGAGAAAACAAAGACGGATATAACATAGGTGCAGGAAAAGGCAATTTAAGAATTCCCTATGAATTATTGAAAAATTTGATATAAATAATAATTCAATTTCTATTGATTTTATATTACCGCTTTGTTATAATATCTGATGTATGAATTTAATTTTAAAGGAGATATAAACTTATGTACGATATTGCAATCGTAGGTGCCGGAGTTACAGGTTGTATGACTGCAAGAGCACTTTCCAAGTACAATCTCAAGATTGCTCTTTTAGAAAAATGTAATGATGTTGCTATGGGTGCTACAAAAGCCAACAGCGGTATTGTTCATGCAGGTTTTGACGCCGCCGAAGGTTCACTTATGGCAAAAATGAACGTTAAGGGCTGTGCTATGATGCCCGAAACCACCGCAAAGCTTAACGTTCCGTATAAAAACAACGGTTCGCTTGTTGTGGCTTTTTCTGAAGAAGAGGACGAGCATCTTAAAACTCTGCTTGCAAGAGGTAATGCAAACGGCGTTCCCGAATTAAGAATTTTATCAAAGAAAGAATTGCTTGAGCTTGAACCCAATTTAAGTTCAGAAGCAACATCTGCTCTTTACGCTCCGACTGCAGGTATCGTATGTCCTTACGAGCTTACAATTGCGGCTGCTGAATGTGCTGTGAGCAACGGTGTTGAATTTATAAGAAACTGCGAAGTAACGGCTGTAAATACCGATAGCGACAAAATCATTCTCGAAACAACGCAAGGTACAATAGAGGCTAAATATATAATCAATGCGGCAGGCGTTTTCTCAGACGACCTTGCACGCATGGCAGGTGACGACACAATAAGCATTACCGCAAGACGAGGCGAATATTTCATGCTTGACAGGTCTGTCGGTAACACGGTAAGCTGTACAATATTCCAATGTCCGAGCAAAATGGGTAAAGGTATTCTCGTTTCTCCCACGGTTGACGGAAATCTTCTTGTAGGACCTACTGCCGAGGATATTGAGGATAAAACAAACGTTGCAACAACAAATCCCGGTCTTAACGACGTCAGAAAATATGCGGTAAAGAGCGTTCCCTCCGTTAACACAAGAAACGCTATTACATCATTCACAGGACTTCGTGCTCATGCTGCGGCACATGAATTTATTATAGGCATCAGCGAGCATAACGCAAGACTTATAAATGCGGCGGGTATTGAATCCCCCGGTCTTTCATCAGCTCCCGCTGTTGCTGAATATATTGAGGATATCGTTAAAGGTATATTCCCCGATGCAACCGTAAAAGCAGATTACGATGACACAAGAGAAGCTCCCGTAAGATTCAGACACATGACTGATGAAGAAAGAGCAGAGCTTATCAAAAAGAACAGTGCATACGGAAGAATTATCTGCCGTTGCGAAACGATAACCGAGGGTGAAATTATTGATGCTATCAAAGCTCCCGCAGGTGCAAGAGATGTTGACGGTGTAAAACGAAGAACAAGAGCAGGTATGGGCAGATGTCAGGGCGGTTTCTGCGGCTCAAAGG
>CAZBVV010000101.1:0-6262 GCA_964495345.1 uncultured Eubacteriales bacterium | reverse complement strand
TCTTGGCAGCTAACGCAACCGCATCACGGGGAGCGATTGAACCATTAGTCCAAACTTCAAGAGTAAGCTTATCGTAGTCAGTTACATCACCAACACGCGCATTCTCGACTTTGTAATTTACCTTATCGACAGGGGTGTAAATAGAGTCGATAGCAATAACACCAATTGCAGGTGAAAGCTCTTTCTTATTACGCTCTGCCGAAACATATCCTGTGCCCGCATTCGCAGTTAATGTCATACGAACGTGTGCATCGGAATTAAGTGTTGCAATAACTAACTCGGGGTTAAGGATCTCAACATCAGAGTCAGCCTGTATATCGCCGGCAGTAATTACACGTTCACCACTGCAATCAATATACATTGTTTTGGGTCCTGAGCCATGAATTTTCAGAATGACATTCTTCAAATTAAGAACGATCTCAGTCATATCTTCCTTTACGCCTTCAATGATTGAAAACTCATGAAGCACATCGTCAACGCTGACGGATGTGATAGCGTAGCCGGGAAGAGATGACAGGAGTATACGGCGAAGGCTGTTACCGAGAGTAGTACCGTATCCTCTTTCAAGGGGTTCTACTACAAACTTACCGTAAGTACCTTTCTCATTAAACTCAATAACATCAATTCTGGGCTTCTCAATACTTATCATTCAAAACCCTCCTAAGATTTTTAAAATATAAATTTCAATCGTCAATCTATTAACGAGAATAGAACTCAACGATAAGATGCTCTTCAACAGGAACAGAAATCTGCTCACGAGTGGGGAGATCTATGATCTTAGCAGTGTGCTCAGAACCAACCTCAAGCCATGCAGGAACTAAGCCTGTTTTCTCAAGGATAGCTTTGAACTTGTCTGAATCAAGGCTTGCTTTTTTGATAGCAACTACATCTCCTGCTTTGCAAAGGTATGAGGGGATATCAACTCTCTTACCGTTTACAAGGAAATGGCCGTGAGTGACAAGCTGTCTTGCTTCTGCTCTGGATGTTGCCCAACCGAGAGTATATACGATATTGTCAAGTCTGCTCTCACAAATACGAAGTAAGTTGTCACCGGTTACACCTGCCTGACGAACTGCCATTGTGTAGTATTTATGGAACTGGCTCTCATTAAGACCGTAGTATCTTCTTGCAGTCTGTTTTGCACGAAGCTGAAGACCGTACTCTGTAAGCTTTTTACGGCTCTGACCATGCTGACCGGGAGCATAGCTGCGACGGTCAATTGCACACTTTCCGCTTGTGCATCTTTCACCCTTTAAAAAGAGCTTTTTGCCCTCTCTGCGGCATAACTTACATACCGCACCGGTATATCTTGCCATGTGTTAAAACACCTCCGTTAATTAGGTTATACACGTCTTCTTTTAGGCGGACGGCAGCCATTGTGAGGAATAGGAGTAACATCCTTAATCATGCTTACTTCAAGACCTGCTGTCTGAAGAGCTCTGATTGCTGCTTCTCTACCCTGACCGGGGCCTTTAACAAAAACTTCAACAGTCTTCATGCCGTGGTCAATAGCTGCTTTTGCAGCTGTTTCTGCTGCTGTCTGAGCTGCGAAGGGTGTAGACTTTCTTGAACCTCTGAAGCCCATCTCGCCGGCACTTGCCCATGAAACTGCATTACCCTGTGTATCGGTAATAGTTACGATGGTGTTGTTAAAGGTAGACTGAATATGAGCTGCACCGCGTTCAATATTCTTACGCTCACGGCGTTTACGGGAAACGCCCTTCTTAGCGGTTGCTTTAGTAGCCATACTTTTCCCTCCTGATTATTTCTTCTTGTTAGCAATAGTCTTTTTGGGACCTTTGCGTGTACGAGCATTTGTCTTGGAACGCTGACCTCTTACGGGGAGTCCTTTTCTGTGACGAACACCACGGTAGCATCCAATTTCTGTAAGACGCTTGATGTCAAATGCTATTTCTCTTCTGAGGTCACCCTCGACCTTGAGTTCATTCTGTTCAATGTACTCACGAATCTTTGAAATGTCATCTTCGGTTAAATCCTTAACTCTTGTATCGGGATTTATACCTGTTGCCTTAATAATGTCGCCTGCGGTTTTGCGGCCAATACCATAGATATAAGTAAGACCGATTTCAATTCTCTTCTCTCTGGGAAGATCCACACCGGATATACGCGCCATTTGTCAGTTGCACCTCCATTACGGTATTATCAGGACTTAGCCCTGACGCTGCTTATGCTTGGGATTTTCACAGATAACCATTACTTTTCCCTTGCGTTTGATGATTTTGCACTTCTCGCAAATTTTCTTTACAGAAGGTCTGACTTTCATTGTATTACCTCCTTAAAATTTTACCTATTTAGCTCGCCATGTGATACGACCTCTTGTAAGATCGTATGGCGACATATCGACAGTTACCTTATCTCCGGGAAGAATTCTGATATAATTCATTCTGAGTTTACCTGAGATTGTAGCCACTATCTGACGGCCGTTTTCAAGCTCAACCTTAAATGTTGCATTGGGAAGAGCCTCGACCACTACACCTTCGACTTCGATCATATCCTGCTTGGACATACTATTTTGCCTCTCTTTCATTTTGGCTCGTAATTGCTTTAAGAGCCCTGCTTAAAGAACGATTTGTTACTGTTTTATCAGCAGTAAGAACATAGTGCGTTACAGCCAGATGTTTTGGATTTTTCCTTTTAGGTCTGTCCAAAGGTCTGTTTTTGCCGTCACATACATATATACCGTTATCAGCGATTTTCATAACCGCCAGCATAATGCCTTTGTCCTTACCTGCTTTTGATATAACCACACTTCCGATTTTCAGTTCCATAAATGGTACCTCACTCCGGTTGGGTAAGTATTAAACACTCACCGTCGTTTGTTATGGCTACTGTATGCTCAAAATGAGCAGCCAACTTGCCGTCTTTAGTTACGACAGTCCATCCGTCCGACAACTGTTCAACTTGCCATGTGCCTTGGTTTATCATAGGTTCAACAGCAATAGTCATGCCCGGCAACAGCCTTACTCCTCTGCCGGGAGTTCCGAAATTCGGAACCGAAGGGTCTTCGTGGAGCGCTTTTCCTATGCCGTGTCCCACAAAATCACGAACTACGCCATAACCTCGCTCCTCGCAATACACCTGAATTGCATTGGCTATATCACCGATTCTGTTGCCTGAAACAGCCTGTTTCAGCCCAACATAAAGAGCTTCACGGGTTGTATCAATCAGCCGCTGTGCTTCGTCGGAGATAGCTCCGACTGCAAATGTGGCAGCATTATCGCCGTTATAACCGTTCTTTTTTGCACCTAAGTCAATACTTACGATGTCGCCTTCTTTTAAGATGCGTTTTTTAGAAGGAATTCCGTGTATTACTTCATTATTTATGGAAATGCATGCAGTAGCAGGAAAACCGTAAAGACCGAGAAAGTTAGGTGTTGCACCTTGACTTTCAATGTATTTACGGGCTATTGCGTCAATCTCGAAAGTGGATACTCCGGGACGGACAGCCTCTCCTGCCAATTTGAGTGCCATTGCGGAAATTCGTCCCGCTTCACGCATGAGTTCAATTTCGCGGCGTGTCTTGAGCACTACTGCCATGCTTAATCCTCCAATGCCTTGAAGGTAAGAGCCGTTGTATCAGCAACTTCTTCCTGACCTTCAACTATCTTCAGTTTACCTGTCTTGCTGTAGTAATCTTTAAGCGGTTCAGTTTCACTGTGATAAATTTTGAGTCTTTCAAGTACGGTTTCGGGAGCATCATCCTTACGCTGCACAAGTTCACCGCCGCAAAGGTTGCAAACACCTTCAACAGCAGGTTTCTTATACTCAAGGTGATAAGATGCACCGCACGCTGAGCATACTCTTCTGCCGGACATTCTGTTTGCAATAGCTTCGTCAGCAACTTCGATATCAATAACCTTGTCGATAACGATGCCCATAGCATCAAGTGCCTCGGCCTGAGGAATTGTACGGGGGAATCCGTCAAGGATAAATCCGTTTTTGCAGTCATCGGCAGCAAGTCTTTCCTTGATAATGCCGATAACTACCTCATCGGGAACGAGCTTACCTGCTTCGATGTATTCCTTAGCTTTAAGGCCCATCTCGGTGCCGTTCTTGAGAGCTTCACGGATTATGTTACCCGTAGATATTGTGGGGATTGAAAGTTTTTCGCTTACTTTTTCAGCCTGTGTTCCCTTGCCTGCACCGGGAGCACCGAGGAAAATAATATTCATCAGTACCCCTCCTTAATCAAGGAATCCCTTGTAATGACGCATCATCATCTGGCTCTCAAGCTGGCTTACAGTTTCAATAGCAACACCTACAAGAATGATGATAGATGTACCGCCGAGTGAAATTGATACGCCTGTTTCTTTTCCGAGAATATCTACACACAGAAGAGTTGTAAGCTGTGAGAAGATGATGGGGAAAAGAGCAACTACGCTCAAAAGTAATGCACCAAGGAGAACTATTTTGCTGATAACCTTCGCAATATAATCTGAAGTGGGTCTGCCTGAACGGATACCGGGAATAGTACCGCTGTTCTTTGCAAGGTTGTTAGCCATTTCAATAGGATTATACTGAATTGAAGAATAGAAATAAGCAAAAAAGATTATAAGAACAAAGTAGATTATTGCATATGCCCAATGGTCACTTGAGAAGATGCTGAAGAATGTTGCCCAACCGGAACCTTCTTCAGGAGTAACAAACATCTCAATAGTAGTGGGAAGTGAAAGAATTGAGCTTGCAAAGATAACGGGGAGAACACCTGACATATTAACCTTAATCGGAATATGAGAGCTCTGACCACCGTACATTTTACGACCTACAACACGCTTTGTGTACTGTACGGGAATTCTGCGTTCTGCATTGTCCATCCAAACGATGAAAACAACGAGAAGAAGAAGACATACGATAGCGATAGGTACAAGTGCATAGTATATACCGCCGTACTGGAAATAACCGTAAAGTTCACTTGCGTATGAGGGAATTCTCGATACGATACCGGCAAAAAGGATTATTGAGATACCGTTACCGATACCTTTATCATTAACCTGCTCGCCGAGCCACATTGTAACAGCCGTACCTGCTGTTAAAATGAGGATAATTGCAATAGCCTGAAATACTGCGCCGACTGTTGATTCTACTTCAGTAAGAGCATCCTGACTGCGAAGGAATACATAGTATGCGGAAGCCTGAAGCAAGCCAAGACCTACAGATGAATATCTTGTGATTTTAGCTATCTTTTTGCGACCTTCTTCGCCTTCCTTTGAAAGTCTTTCAAGGGGAGGAATTGCTACTGTTAAAAGCTGAATAATAATCGATGCGTTAATATACGGAGTAATCGACATTGCGAAAATAGTTGCATAGTTAAATGCGTTACCCGAAATCATGTTAATATAGTCGAAGAATGTACCCGAGCCTGTTGCATCTCCGAGGATACCGTCAGCGCCTATATTAACAAAGGGAACTGTAATCGCAGAGCCAAATCTGAAAATCAGAATAATCAATGCTGTAAAAAGAATCTTTTTTCTGAGCTCCGGAATTCTCCAGGCATTTCTAATGGTCTGAATCATTTTATTACACGCTCCTTATCTTTTCGGATTAAACCGAATCAGATTCTTTGATGTGCAATTAAAGAATTTCAGCCTTACCGCCGGCAGCCTCGATCTTTGCCTTTGCGCCTGCAGAGAAAGCGTTAGCTTTAATTGTAAGTTTCTTTGTAACTTCACCGTTACCGAGAACCTTTACACCATCAAGTTCGTCTTTTACAAGACCTACGCTCTTAAGAGCTGCTACATCAACAACTGAGCCGTCTGAAAACTTCTCGTCAATAGCTGAAACATTGACAATAGCAATCTCTTTGGCAAAGATGTTATTGAAGCCTCTCTTGGGGATTCTTCTCTGAAGGGGCATCTGACCGCCTTCAAATCCCGGACGGGGACCTGAACCGGCACGAGCCTTCTGACCCTTATGACCTTTACCTGCTGTTTTACCCTGACCGGATGCGGGACCACGGCCGATACGCTTTGAAGGTCTGTTTGAACCTGCAGAAGGTGCTAACTCATGTAATTTCATTAGTTTTGCCCATCCTTTCTTAAGCTTCGGTTACTTCGATAAGATGAGAAACCTTCTTAATCTTACCGAGAGTCTGAGGATTGTTCGGCTGAACAGCCTCGTCACCGATTTTACGAAGACCGAGTGCGTTAACGGTAGCAATCTGATCTTTCTTGCTGCCAATAAGGCTTCTAACAAGCTTAACTTTAATGTCTGCCATACCGTCCACTCCTTAACCTAAAATTTC
>CAZBVV010000100.1:0-6348 GCA_964495345.1 uncultured Eubacteriales bacterium | reverse complement strand
AATGCAGTCACCGGGTGCGGCAAGTCCTTTTTCGGGAATAAGAGCGTGTTCAATAAAATCATCAAAATCGCAGATTTTGACGATTCGGAGCGACGAGGGCGTCGCTCCCTACAATCAATAAATTGAAATTCTGATGAATTATTGACTTATATAAACTGTTTTTTAACCTCACCGAGAATCTTCATTCCCTTAACAATGCCGTCTTCTGTGGGAGTTGAGAAATTAAGGCGGATATACTGAGTTTTGTCTTCGGGGTACATCATAAATGCCGTACCGGGAACAACTGCAACCTTATTTGCGGCGGCGGTGCTTGCGAATGTCATCATATCAACGCTTTCGGGTAACTTGCACCATATAAACAAACCGCCCTCGGGCTTTAAGTATGTAACAAAGTCACCAAGCTCGGAGTCAATAAGACTGCACATAAGGTCAAGTCTTTTGCTGTAGTTTGCTTTTATTTTGTTGATATGACCTGCCATATCGTAGTTGTTCATCCACTCGTTAACTATCATCTGGTTGAGTACGGGAGTGTGAACGTCACTACCTTGTTTGCCTACAGTCATTTTTGCAATAATTGCTTTGTTTGCGATTGTAAACGCAACACGCAGACCGGGAGAGAGAATTTTTGAAAATGAGCCTGAGTAAATGACGATTCCCTCTGTGTCGATTGACTTGATGCAAGGAATGTCCTCACCGGTGTATCTCAAATCGCCGTAGGGGTTATCTTCAAGAATAAGCACGTTGTACTGTTTTGCAAGCTCATAAAGTCTTTTTCTCTTTTCCCAACTCATTGTAACTCCCGACGGATTCTGGAAATTGGGAATTGTATAAATGAATTTTGCTTTCTTTTCGGTTTTGAGCACCTGTTCAAGCATTTCCATATTCATGCCGTCATCTTCAACGTCAACACCCACAAGTCTGCCCTTGTATGCACGGTATGTATTAAGTGCACCGATAAATGAGGGACTTTCGCTTATAACAACGTCATCCTCGTTAAGAAGCACTTTTGACGCAAGGTCGATAACCTGCTGTGCACCTGAGGTTATAATTATATCATCCTCATCTGTGCCCACATTGTATTTTTCTTTCATGTAATTTCTTACGGTTGTGCGTAAGGGGGTGTATCCCTCCGTAATACCGTATTGAAGAGCTGTGATAGGCTCTTTTTCAAGAATCTGAGCCGTGATTTTTCTTACGTCGTCAACAGGGAACGCATCCGGTGCGGGATTGCCTGCTGCAAAGGGCACCACATCCCCTTGTGAAGTTGCTTTGAGTATCTCTCTTATTGCAGATGGTTTAAGACTTGATATCCTGTTTGAAAATGAATATTCCATGATTTTCTTCCTTTTTTGCTCTTGAGTGAAATTTAAATCAACAATAATTTATCGAATTAACAATTTACAATGTATAATGTACAATGGTGGAAAGGGCTTCGCCCTTTAACCCAATTTTATTGTTAATTAATTGTACATTGTAAATTAAATTATTGTTTACCTGCTTTTACCAAGAGCTTAATTTTATTATAATATATATATTACACTAATGTTATATAATTATAATTCTAATTAAGAATAATAAATACATAATTTATGAAAATAATATAAAATGAATTGACAAATCTTTACCTTAGAATTATAATACCAAAAAGGAACGATTTACTCAAATAAAGGAGAATAGTTTATGGCAGGTATAAACATACCCGAAATTTTTGGCAGTCTTGTCTTTAATGACCAGGTTATGAGGGAAACGCTCCCAAAAGAGGTTTATAAATCTCTGCACAAAACCATTGAAGAGGGTAAAGAGCTTGATATTACTCTTGCTAACGCAGTTGCTCATGCGATGAAAGATTGGGCAATCAGCAAGGGTGCAACTCACTATACCCATTGGTTTCAGCCGATGACGGGCTTTACTGCTGAAAAACACGACAGCTTTATTACTCCTGCACCCGGCGGCAAAGCCATTATGGAGTTTTCCGGTAAAGAACTTATAAAAGGCGAGTCCGATGCTTCAAGTTTTCCCTCAGGCGGTATCCGTTCCACATTTGAGGCAAGGGGATACACGGCATGGGACCCCACTTCTTATGCATTTATTAAAGAGGGCTCACTTTGTATTCCCACCGTTTTCTGTTCATATACAGGCGAGGTGCTTGATAAAAAAACACCGCTTCTTCGTTCAATGGAGGAATTGAGCAAACAGGCGGTAAGGGTGCTTAATCTTATCGGAGTACCTGCAAAGCGTGTAATTTCAACGGTAGGACCTGAGCAGGAGTATTTTCTTGTGGACAGGGAAGTGTACGAAAAGAGAAAAGACCTTGTTCTTACGGGCAGAACGCTATTCGGTGCAAAATCTCCCAAATCGCAGGATGTTGACGACCATTATTTCGGTGCAATTAAGCCGAGAGTTATGGCGTATATGCACGATCTTGACGAGGAACTGTGGAAATTGGGTATATATGCAAAAACAGAGCATAACGAGGCAGCTCCCGCACAGCATGAGTTAGCTCCCGTATATACAACCACAAATGTTGCAACCGACCATAATCAGCTCACAATGGAGATTATGAAAAAGGTTGCAAGACGCCACGGACTTACTTGTCTGCTCCATGAAAAACCGTTTTTGGGTGTAAACGGAAGCGGTAAGCATAACAATTGGTCAATTTCCACCGATACGGGCAAAAATCTGCTTGACCCCGGCAAAGACCCTAAAACAAACAAAACATTCCTTTTGTTCCTTACTGCCGTTATAAAGGCGGTTGACGATTATCAGGACCTTTTAAGAATATCTGCCGCAAGTGCAGGTAATGACCACCGTCTTGGTGCAAGCGAAGCTCCGCCTGCAATAGTTTCCGTATTTTTAGGAGATGATTTGTCGGCAATCGTTGATGCTATCAAGAATAAAGATACAGATTTTGAGAATGTACCCGAAAGAGTAAAAATGCAGACAGGTGTTGATGTGCTCCCCGATTTTATGAAGGATACTACTGACAGAAACAGAACGTCTCCCTTTGCATTTACAGGTAATAAGTTTGAATTCCGTATGGTAGGTTCGGCATCTTCCGTTGCAGGTCCGAATATCATTCTTAATACAATCGTTGCGGAGTCACTTTCCGTTTTTGCTGATGAACTTGAGCAGGCAGAAGATATTGAATCTGCTGTTATGAAGATTTGCAGACGAGAGCTTAAAGCCCACGACAGAATCCTTTTTGACGGCAACGGCTATGCTGACGAATGGGTTGAAGAGGCAAAGAGAAGAGGGCTGTACAATCTTAAAACAACTGCTGACGCATTACCTCATTATATCTCTGAAAAGAATATCGAGCTGTTTGAAAAGCATCATATTTTTACTGCGGTTGAGGTACATTCAAGATATGAAATCCAGCTTGAAAATTACTGCAAGACAATCAATACAGAGGCTCTTACAATGATTGAAATGGCAAAAAAACAGCTTCTTCCCGTAGCAATTAAATACACGACGGAGCTTGCAAAAGCTGTTGAAATAAAAAAGAGTATAGGCGTTAATACAGCGGATGATGCAGCGTATATTCTGGCGGCAAAGTTTTCAAAGCTGACAGATGAAATGTATAAGAAAATTAAGGCACTTGAAGAAGTTATTGCCAATGCGAAAAACGTAAAGGCAGGACAGGCACTTGCAGATTACACAAGGGATAAAATCCTTAGTGCGATGGATGAATTGCGTGCCGTTGCGGATGAAATAGAGGTTGACATTCCCGACGAATATATGCCCTATCCCACATATACACAGCTTTTATTCAGTGTTTGATGAGATACCTATTAGTAAATCCCGAAGATTGCAGTCTTCGGGATTGATTTTTTTATAAAATGTGTTGATAAACAATAATTTATCAGTTAGTAGTGAGAAGTGAGAAGTGAGGAGTTGTGGAAAAGGCTTCGCCTTTTAAACCATTTAAATCCAAGCCGCCTTGCGGCTTCCTTAAACTCCTAACTCATCACTCCTAACTCCTAACTACAATAATTTAGCTCAGCTAAATTATTGTTTACTGATAAATCACATTTGTTGTGATGTAATTCACGCCCATATCGTGCAGTTTTTCCATGAGTTTTAAATTATCTATTGTCCATGCGGCGGCAGTAAGGTTTGCTGCTTGGATTTTTTCTATGAATTTATGATTTTTGCTTTTTCTGCCGTCAAAATTGATGCCGTCAATTCCGTTTTCGGTGCAGAATGTAATATTTTCATCTGTCACTTTGCTTGTGAGCAACCAATATTCAGCTTCGGGCAGATATTTTTTAAGCTGTACAAGGGCATCACCGCTGAAGGAGATTATCAGCAGATTGTCAGATTCAACGGATTTAATCTGCTGTGCAAGATATTCATAATCGGGATTTTGGTCCTTATTCAGTTTTATTTCAATAACAGGATTTATATTTACTTCTTTGCACTTTTCAAGAGCTTGTGTAAGTGTGGGGATTTTTTCATTGGGATATTTATCAGTTCCGTTGCCGCCGTCAATTATAAGCTGTTTAAGCTCTTGGACGGTCATTTCTGACACAAGAGTATCACTGTTTGTCATATCTTTCAGCTTGTCATTATGCATAACTATCCATTCTCCGTCAGCAGTAAGGCGGATGTCAAACTCCGTACCGTAAAATGATGCATTGGCTGCTTCTTCTATTGCCGCAAGGGTGTTCTCCGGTGCTACACTTGAAAAACCTCTGTGAGCTACAAGGGTAACCTCACTGTTGCTCGTTTTTATTGGTTCTTCCGATGCGGGATACATTATTTTATTGCCGTTAAGGGCAAGAATCACACATATTGCAACCGTAAAAATAACGGAAATGACTATAATTATTTTCTTTTTCATCTGATTCACCTCGGCACTATTTTAACATATATAAAATCTTGTGTAAAGATATAAAAAACTCTTGACTTTATCAGTTTAAAATGACAAAATAAATCTATAATGGAGTGGTGTTGCGTGCGTATTTTTCAAAAGGGTTTTAACTTCGGGCAGGACGGTCCCGGCAACAGGCTTGTGTATCATTTACAGGGTTGTAATATGAGGTGCATATGGTGTTCAAACCCCGAGGGAATGTCGTTTGACGGCGGAAAAGAATATTCTGTTCAGGACATTGAAAATGAATGTATCCGAAGCAGGATGATGTTCTTTTCAGGAGGCGGTGTAACATTTACGGGCGGTGAGGCTACCGCACAGGCTGACAACTTGATTGAAGTGCTTAAAAGACTGAAAAATGCCGGTATTCACACCTGTATTGAAACAAACGGCACATCACCGAGGCTTTGTGAAATGCTCGATTACATAGCTTATCTTATTATGGATTTTAAGCATTACGACAGTGATATTCTTAAACAATATACCGGTATCGGTAATGAGCAGATAAAGAAAAATTTTGAAATGCTTTGTGCTTCGGGCAGACAGGCACACATCAGAATCCCCCTTATCAACGGTATCAATGCTGAGAATCCAAAAGGTTTTGCCGAGTATTTTTCACAATGTGATACAAGTAATGTTGTGTTTGAATTTCTTTGCTATCACGAGTACGGCAAGGATAAATGGACTCAAGAATATAAGATGCAAAACGGTTTTGTGTCAAAAGACAAATTAAGTGAATTTATTGCCGTATTTGAAGAATACGGATTGAAAATTGTTTCTACATAAGGAGATGCTGTTATGATTTATTCAATATACGAAAAAGGTGAGCTTACCTCAATGGCGAAAGCTCTTTTTAAAGAAGAAAGAGCAATCAAAAGGCTTGACGGCTGGTTTATTGCAAAAGAAACAGAGCGTGACTGCGAGGCAAAATATGCTAATCTGCATCCCGAAGTAAAAAAAGCACATCTTGTTTGCGAAGTGCTTAAAAACATTCCTCTTTTCATCAGCGACAATGCTGTTTTTGTAGGTACACAGCGTGATGCTTTTGCAAAAAGCTATGCTCTTATAAATCCCTCATTCAAAGTAGAGGGATTTTCCGGTTATTGCGATCCTACTGCAATTTATAACGATATTGAACCTGATGAAACATTTACAAAAGAAAGAATTGAAAGCATGAGAGAGTACACAAAGGGTACTCCTATGGTAGATATTCTTAACGATACATATTCAAAAGCAGAGAACTATACAAAAGAAGTTATTTTCTTTGTTGAACAGGTTTCGGGTCATGTTATTCCCGATTTCCGTCCTGCATTGAAATACGGTATAGATGCTCTTATCGAAGAGGCAAAGAGCAAAGAGGGCGAATTTTATGAAGCCGCAGTTGTTGTTCTCGGTGGTGTAAAAATCCTTTGCGAAAGATACCTTGATATAATAGCTCAGCAGAAAAAGTCCTGTAATGAAAAAAGGCTTGCACA
>CAZBVV010000099.1:0-6448 GCA_964495345.1 uncultured Eubacteriales bacterium | reverse complement strand
AGTTAGGAGTGATGAGTTAGGAGTTAAGGAAGCCGCAAGGCGGCTTAAATTTAAATGGTTTAAAAGGCGGAGCCTTTTCCACAACTCCTCACTCCTCACTTCTCACTACTAACTGATAAATTATTGTTTAAAGGAAGGAAGTAAATATGCCAAAAATCGGAGTTTTTGTCTGCCATTGTGGCAGTAATATTGCATCAACCGTTGATGTTAAGCAGGTTGCCGATGCTCTTAAAAATGAGCGGGGTGTGGTATTTGCTGCCGATTATCAGTATATGTGTTCCGAAAACGGACAGAAGCTTATTAAAAATGCAATAGCCGAGTATTCTCTTGACGGAGTGGTTGTATGTTCTTGTTCACCGAGGATGCACGAATCAACCTTCAGAAAAACCGCTGAAGATGCAGGACTTAACCCTTACATGGTTGAAATTGCAAACATCCGTGAGCATTGTTCGTGGATTCATAAAGATGTTCTCACCGCTACTCAAAAAGCAATAGTTTTAGGCAAAGCGGCTGTTGCAAAGGTTACACTCAATACACCTCTTACGGCAGAAGAAAGCAACGTTGAAAAAAGGGCTCTTGTTATCGGCGGCGGAATTGCAGGTATTCAGACAGCTCTTGATATTGCAGAAGCAGGTTATAAGGTTGATATTGTTGAAAAAAAGCCTACTATAGGCGGAAAAATGGCTCAGCTTGATAAAACTTTTCCTACTCTTGACTGTGCCGCCTGTATTCTTACACCTAAAATGGTTGAAGCGGCAAAGCATGAAAATATCAGCATCTATACATACAGCGAAATTGACAACGTAAAAGGTTTTGTTGGTAATTTTGATGTTACGATAAAGAAAAAAGCGAGATATGTAAATGAAAATCTTTGTTCGGGATGCGGTGAATGTACAATAAAATGCCCGTCAAGAAAGGGCAGAAATGAATTTAATACGGAGCTTGATTCAAGAGGTGCAATATATATCCCGTTTGCACAGGCGATTCCTAATGTGCCTGTTATTGATACCCAACAATGTTTAAAATTCAAAACAGGTAAATGCGGTCTGTGTCAGATGACTTGCAGTTCAAAGGCTGTTGATTTTTCACAGAAAGATGAATACATAACCAAAAAATACGGTGCAATCGTGGTTGCAACAGGTTTTGACATGATAAAACCCGATAAATTCGGCGAATACGGTTACTCGGTATATCCCGATGTTGTTACATCACTTGAATACGAGCGTATTATGAATGCGGCAGGACCTACAAAAGGACATCTTGCAAGACCGTCAGACGGAAAAGAGCCGAAAACGGTTGTTTTTGTTCAATGTGTAGGTTCAAGAGATACAACAAAACGGGGTAAGGAATATTGCTCAAAGGTATGCTGTATGTATACGGCAAAACACGCTATGCTTACAAGAGAAAAGTATCCTGACACAAAAGTTTACGTGTTTTATATTGATGTGCGTACTCCCGGTAAGAATTTTGATGAATTTTACAGAAAAGCCGTTGAACAGTACGGCGTTGAATATATAAAAGGTATGGTAGGTAAGGTTGCAGATAACGGTAACGGTAAACTTACTGTTCAGGGCTCGGATTTGCTTGCAAACGAACAAATCCTTATTGATGCGGATATGGTAGTTCTTGCCTGTGCAACACAGCCTGATTCTTCTGCAAGAAATCTCGGAACAATGCTTACCGCAAGTATGGATACAAATGACTTTTTTACGGAGGCACATCCTAAGCTGAAACCTGTTGAAAGTCCCACCGCAGGCGTATTTTTGTCGGGATTTTGTCAAGGACCTAAGGATATTCCCGAAACTGTGGCTCAGGCTTCTGCGGCGGCGGTTAAAGTTGTAGGTTTGCTTTCAAAAAATAAGCTTAAAGGTAATCCTTGCGTTGCAACCTGCAACAGAAGTCTTTGTTCAGGCTGTTCAAGATGTGAAAAGGTTTGTCCATTCGGAGCAATAACCTATGAAAACGGTGAAAACGGCAGATATGCGGTTGTAAATTCTGCAGTATGCCAAGGATGCGGTGCTTGTACCGTTGCTTGCCCGTCGGGTGCTATGGACTTGAACGGATTTTTAAACAAACAGCTTCTTGCGGAGGTGGATGCGATATGCCGATAGATGAAAACAAAGATTTTACTCCGCTTATAGTTGCATTTTGCTGTAATTGGTGCAGTTATGCAGGTGCAGACCTTGCAGGCTCGGGCAGATTGACTTATCCCGAAAATGTTAAAATCATAAAAGTGCCCTGCTCTTGCCGTGTAAATCCCACGTTTATATTAAGAGCATTTCAAAAGGGAGCAGACGGAGTGATTCTTGCCGGCTGTCATCCGGGAGATTGCCATTATTCCACGGGTAACTATTTTACAAGACGCAGAATGACCATGCTTTTTTCAATGCTTGATTATCTCGGTATTGAAAAAGAAAGAACGAGAGTAGAATGGATTTCTGCAGCAGAGGGTGCAAAATTTGCATCAACGATGAATGAATTTACCGAAGAAGTACGAAAATTGGGCAAATGCAAAAGGTTGGGTGATCTCAGATGCAGATAAATGATAAGGTCAGTTCTCTTGTGTCCGAGGGAAAAGTCAACCGTGTGTTTGCATGGAAAAAAGGCGTATTTTCCTTTGACAGAGAGCCAAGTCTTTTTACCGATGATTTTTCCTCTGTTGCGTACGATTCTTTTTGCGTACAGAATCTTTGCAAATATATGATTGACCGTTCAAAAGAAGACGGAAAAATTCTTCTGCTTTTAAAACCCTGTGACTCAAAAGGGCTTAAACTTCTTGCCTCGGAACACAGAATCAAACGTGAAAATATCTATGCCTTAGGTGTGCCCTGCTCGGGTAAAATTGATGTTGATAAAATACGCAATATGGGCATAAACGGTATACTTGATATAACAGAAAACGGGGGAGTGCTTACCGTAACCACTCTTTACGGAGAGGAAAAAGTAAATAAATCGCAGGTGCTTTTTGAAAAGTGTCTTGCTTGTACGGGTAAAGTTCATGTCGATTGCGATGAGATTTTTATGCCGGAGCTTTCGGAAGATACAACTGCAGTTGACAGATTTGCAGATGTTAAAAAAATCGAAAACATGAGTGCAGAAGAACGCTTTTCATATTGGAGAAGTGAGCTTTCAAAATGTATAAGATGTAACGCTTGCCGTAATGTTTGTCCGGCTTGTTCATGTGTAAAATGTATTTTTGACAATCCCGAATCGGGTATGGAATCAAAAGCCAATGCCGATGATTTTGAAGAGAATCTTTATCATATAATCCGTTCATTTCATGTGTGCGGAAAGTGTATAGATTGCGGTGAATGTTCAAGAGTGTGTCCCCGGAAAATACCGCTTCACTTGCTTAACCGTAAATATATTATGGATATAGGTGAGCTATACGGTGAAAATGATGAAGCTGCTTTGCTCACATTCAATAAAAATGACCCTGAACCCTCGGAGAGGAGAAAATGTAATGTATAAGATTTCTCTTGCCGATATTGATAAGCTGTTTGAAAAACTTAGCTGTATAAGTTCATTGTATATGCCTGTTGATTCGGTATTCACAAAGTATCATTCAGGTGTTAAATATGATTTCAATGCTCTTAACACAGTAAAAAGTCCCAAGGATTTTTTCTTTCCGCAGGTTGAAAATATTGCAAAATTTAAAATGCAGGGTAAGACGATAGAAATAACGGAAAATTTAAATGTGAATGAACCGTTTATTCTTTTCGGTGTAAGAGCTTGCGATGCAAAAAGTCTTGTTCTGCTTGACAGAGTGTTTTTGTCTGAGCCCTGTGACCCTTATTACAAAAGCAGACGTGAGTCAGGTATGATTATTACAATAGCCTGTAACAGACCTGAGGAAAGCTGTTTTTGTACATCTTTCGGTGTTGACCCTACTGAGCCGCAAGGTGATGTGAGCGTGTGGTTTGATTCCGATTGTATTTATTGGCAGAGCAATACACAAAAGGGTAATACTCTTACACAAAAACTCAGTGATATTCTTGTTGAATGTGATGCTGTTTCTGCGGATGAATGTAAGAAAAAAATAAAAAATATATTATCAAATCTGCCTTTCGGTAAGCTTGATTTGTCATATTGGCAAAAAACAAGCGAAAAAGAGCTTTTCAGCCTGTCTGCGTGGGATGAAATTTATCACGGTTGTCTGGGTTGCGGTACTTGTACCTTTGTTTGTCCTACCTGTCAATGCTACGATGTAAAGGATTTCGTTTGCGGTGAAACCGTGCAGAAATTCCGCTGTTGGGATTCGTGTATGTATTCCGATTTTACAAAAATGGCTCACGGTAATCCCAGAAAAACTCAAAAAGAGCGTTTTCGTCAGCGTTTTATGCACAAGCTGAAATATTTTCCCGTTAATAACGATGGCGAATTTGCCTGTGTCGGTTGCGGAAGATGTGTAAAAAGTTGCCCGCAATCCATTAATATTATAAAGGTTGCAAGGAGTGTTGCAAATGATTGAAAATTTAGTGCCCGAAACAGGCGTTATAACGGATATCAGAATTGACACTCCCGATGTAAAAACATTCCGTGTAGTGAGTAAAGAGGGTAAAAAATGTTTTGAGCATTTACCGGGTCAATGTGCCATGCTCTCAATTCCCGGTGTGGGTGAGGCGATGTTTTCAATCACATCTTCACCAACGAACACCGAATTTACGGAATTCAGCATAAAGAAGTGCGGTTGTCTTACTAATTGGCTTCACACTATGGATATCGGACAGGAAATATTAATAAGAGGACCTTACGGCAATCATTTTCCTGTTGAAACGGAATTTAAAAATAAAAATCTTCTGTTTGTTGCAGGCGGTATAGGTCTTGCTCCGCTTCGTTCCGTTATAAATTACTGCCGTGATAACAGGCAGAATTACGGCAAAATTGATATTGTCTACGGCTCACGAACTAAGGATGACCTTGTGGATTATGATGAAATTATCAACCAATGGACTGCCGATGATAATATCAATGTGCATCTTACAATAGATAAACCGCAGGAAAGCTGGAACGGTCATGTGGGCTTTGTACCATCTTTTGTTAAAGAACTCGGTTTTGATACAGACAGATCGGTTCTTCTCTGCGGTCCGCCTGTTATGATAAAATTTACTTTGCAGACGCTTCTTGAAATGGGATTTGAAAAGCATCAGGTCTACACTACAATGGAGCTTAAAATGAAATGCGGAGTAGGCAAGTGCGGCAGATGCAACATCGGTTCAAAATACGTCTGCAAAGACGGACCTGTGTTCAGATTTGATGAGCTTGACGAACTGCCTGCGGAATATTAAACGGCAATTCTGACCCCTCACTGTTAAATTATTATTTTTGGTGAATTTTATGAACAATACAGTTAATATATATCTTTTCGGTAAACGGTACGAAGTCCCTGCCGAGCTTACAATTATGACCGCTATGGAGTATGCGGGTTATCAGTTGGTTCGTGGGTGCGGTTGCCGTAACGGTTTTTGCGGTGCGTGTACAACGGTTTACAGAATTGCAGGTCAGCGAGAACTGAAATATTGCCTTGCCTGTCAGACACAGGTACAGGATGGTATGTATGTGGCAACGCTTCCGTTCTTCCCTTTGGAAAAGCAGATTTACGATATAAACAAAGTCACTCCCTCCCAGCAGATAATGATGCAGCTTTATCCTGAGATTTATAAGTGTATCGGATGTAATGCCTGTACAAGAAGCTGTACGCAAAAGCTCAATGTTATGCAGTACATAGCATACGCTCAAAGAGGTGATTTCAGCCGTTGTGCACAGGAGTCGTTTGATTGTGTAATGTGCGGTGCCTGCTCGTCAAGATGTCCTGCAGGGATTTCACATCCGCAGGTTGCTATGCTTGCAAGACGTATCAACGGCAAATATCTTGCACCGTCGTCTGCTCATCTTGATGACAGAATCAAGCAGATTGAAAACGGTGAATTTGAATCGTACATAAAAGAGCTTATGGAAAAATCACAGCAGGAATTGATGCTTCTTTACAATAACAGAGATATAGAGGAATAAGGTGAAATAATGTATACCGAAAAAATAGCTCAATCGGCTCAGCTCGTTGCAAAAAACAGAGAGTATAACGCATCTTTTGAGCCAGAGAGAATGTCTGCCGAAGAAAAAGCAACGCTTCTTTCAACATTTCACCCCGACTATAATCAGAATAAATTTGAAATATTGCGAACGGGTATCAACAAAGGCGAAAAAGTACCTACTGAATTAGCGTCTCTTTTACAGGGAAAAAGCAGAATTACAAGTGATATTGATTTGTCAGTTGCCGATTATGATACGGATGTGCTTGTTATCGGCGGCGGAGGAGCAGGAGCTTCGGCTGCCGTTGAAGCGGATAATTCGGGCGTGTCTGTTATGATTGCAACAAAGCTTCGTATGGGTGACGCCAACACAATGATGGCAGAGGGCGGTATTCAGGCTGCGGATAAGCAAAACGATT
>CAZBVV010000098.1:0-6468 GCA_964495345.1 uncultured Eubacteriales bacterium | reverse complement strand
TTTAAATTAATTATGCATTATGCATTTTGAATTATGAATTAAATTATTGTTTACCCATTATTCTGTGTAACGATATACGGACTTAAACTTCCTGCAACTGCGTATACGGGCATTGTTTGCAGATATACTCTGCCCGGACCTGTTACAACTGTATTGAACAGACCTTCTCCGCCGAAAAATATGTTTTTCGCTCCCTTTACAGGCACAATATCCATTGAGCAGGTTGCATCCATCGCCGCAAGGTAACCTGTGCCAACAATCATAGACTGACCGGCAGAGAGTACATATTCACAACAATGACCGTCAATTTCTATAAATGCAGTACCGTTGCCTGAAAGTTTTTGCATAATAAAGCCCTCTCCGCCGAAAAATCCGGAGCCAAAGCGTTTTTGAAAATGCACGGATACGTCAACACCTGATTCACCTGCAAGAAAACCTTTTTTCTGAACAATCATAGGTGTTTGCGGTGTTATATCAAGCACTTTTATTGAGCCCGGGAAGCTTGCCGCAAACGCAACCTGACCGGGACCACCCATGGCGGTGTATTTGTTCATAAAAAGTCGTTCACCTGCAAACATTCTGCCCAGAGCTTTACCGATGCCGCCGTTACTTGTGGTTTCCATGTGCATATTCGGTGACATCCAGCTCATAGAACCGCTTTCCGTAAACATAGTTTCTCCTGCCTCAACATCACAAATTACAACTGATAAGGGTTCACCCACTATTTTATATTTCAAAATAGGTCATCTCCTTTCTTTCCCTTTCATAAATATTATACTATCCGATCTTAAAATTTTCAATATTATTTTTCGGCGAATTACCGTTATTTTGTTGCTAAAAAATAATAAATATGTTAATATACTTTAAAGGTGATTTATATGAATATTTGTATTTACGGTTCGGCAAGCGACGATATTGACCGAATCTACATTGATACTGTTGAACAGCTTGGTAAAGCTCTTGCTCAAAGAGGACATTCCCTTGTTTTCGGCGGCGGTGCAAGAGGTCTTATGGGTGCGGCGGCAAGAGGATTTTATTCCCAAAACGCAAAAATTACAGGTGTCGTGCCAAGATTTTTCAATGTTGACGGTATTCTTTTTGAAGACGGTGAACTGATACGCACCGATACAATGAGAGAAAGAAAACAAAAAATGGACGATCTTGCACAAGCTTTTATTACAACTCCCGGCGGAATCGGCACTTTTGAGGAATTTTTTGAAATTTACACTCTAAAGCAGCTCGGTCAAAGCAAAAAACCGCTTGTTATTTTCGATGTAAACGGCTACTACAAGCCTCTTATTGACATGCTTAAAAACTCAATAGCAGGCAACTTTATGCCGCAGAAATCCTTTGAACTTTTTTATTACACATCTTCCGTTGAAGATGCCATTGACTACATCGAAAACTATGACTGCTCGGCTTTTGATATTAACGCTGTGCGTAACATTACAAAAGGTTGAAAATATTAAAGTTTTCTATTGAAGATTGCTGATAAATATTGTATAATTATTGCTTAGAAAAAACAAAAGAAGGTATTTTTATGCAGCTTCTCGTATTAATTTTAACAAAGACGGAATGTATGCCTCAAATCGTTTCTGCCATGGTAGGTAACGACTTGGGAGACCCTACGGTTATCAACTGTGAGGGTGCTTTAAATGTTATTGACAAATCAAACGTTGAACCGCCACCCATATTCGGCTCGCTCCGTTATATTTTAGGTCAGTCAAGAAAAGAATCAAAAATGATGTTCGTCGTACTTCCCGACGAAAAAATTGAGCAGGCAAAAAAGCTTATTGATAAGCAGGTAGGCGGCATTAAAAATCCCAATACGGGCATCATGTTTACACTGCCCATTTCAAGCGTTGACGGATTAAGCAGTTAAGGAATTAAAAAGATAAAAAATATGGATATTTTACTTTATTTAGGCATAGCCATGGCGGCAGGTCTGATTTTTAACAGAATCGTAAAAAAATTCAACCTGCCCAACGTAACGGGCTATCTCGTTGCGGGACTTGTTATAGGTCCGTATGTACTCAATTTGTTGCCCCAGCTTGCAGTTGAGCAGATGAGCATTATTACGAATGTTGCTTTAGGCTTTATTGCATTTTCAATAGGCGGTTCGTTCAAAATTGATAACCTTAAAGCTTTGGGTGCAAAAATTCTTGTTATCACTCTTTTTGAGGCTTGCACCGCCTCACTCTTTGTAACTCTTGCAGTTACTCTGTTCGGCTTTGACATACCTATGGCACTTGCGTTGGGAGCTATTGCTGCCGCAACTGCTCCTGCTACAACACTTCTTGTTGCAAAGCAGTATAACGCAAACGGCCCTGTTACAAGGATGCTTCTTCCTGTTGTTGCGATGGACGATGCAATATGTATTATTCTGTTTTCGGTTATGACATCAATAGCATCCGTAATAGCTACGGGTTCTCAGTTATCCGTTTTGGACATGATTCTTGACCCTGTACGAGAAATCGGTCTTTCACTTGTTGTGGGGGCAATTATCGGTTTTATCGTGGCGATGTGTTCAAGGTTTTTCAAATCAAGAGCAAACAGAATTTCGGTTATTATATGCTCACTTTTCCTTTGCGTTGCACTTGCGGACAAGTTTGATTTGTCCTCTCTCCTCGTTTGCATGATGAACAGTGCAATTATGGTAAACTTTTCAAAAGAATCTGATAAAATGCTTGATGTGTGCGACCGCTGGACTCCCCCGCTGTTTCTGTTATTCTTCGTAATATCGGGTGCGGAGCTGAATTTGTCCGTACTCAAACAAATCGGAGTTATCGGTGTTATTTATCTTGCCGCAAGAACATTGGGCAAATATCTCGGTGCAACGGCAGGTGCAACAATCGTAAAAGCCGAAAAAAACATAAGAAAATATTTAGGTCTTACCTTGATTCCTCAAGCGGGTGTTGCTATCGCAATGAGCCAGCTTGTGATTACCGTCCTGCCGATGTACGGTGAGCAGATAAGAGCAGTTATTCTTGCTGCAACACTTGTTTATGAGCTGACGGGTCCCCTTATAACAAAGGCAGCACTGACAAGTGCAGGTGAAATACAAAAACAAAAAAGAGAAAAAATTAAAGCATAAAGGAGAATTGTTATGTTACCTATAGCTGTACAATTTTATTCCGTAAGGGATGAAGCCGAAAAAGATTTTTACGGCACGCTTAAAAAAATTAAAGAAATGGGTTATGACGGTGTTGAATTTGCCGGACTTTACGGTCACACTCCCGAAGAAGTAAGGGATATGTGTAAAGAAATAGGCATCACTCCTATCTCTGCCCATGTGCCTATTGACGATATGATAAACGATATCGAAGGCAGCGTTGCCGCATACAAAACAATAGGTTGTGAGTATATTGCAGTACCCTATGTTACAGAGGAAAGACGCCCCGGTGCTGAAAAATTCGCAGAAACAGTTGAATACATAAAGCAAATCGGTGCTGAATGTAAAAAATACGGCATGACACTTCTTTATCACAACCATGATTTTGAATTTATAAAAATAGACGGCGAATACGGTCTTGATATTCTTTATAAAAGCGTATCTGCTGACCTTCTTCAGACAGAGCTTGACACCTGCTGGGTGAATGTGGGCGGTGAAAATCCTGCAGATTACATACTCAAATACACAGGCAGAGCTCCCGTCGTACACCTTAAAGATTTTGTTATGAAAGGTAAGGACAAACCTCAGAAGCTTTACGACCTTATCGGCATTGATGATGATGCAGAAAGTGCAGATGAAGATGATTTCAGCTTTAAACCCGTTGGCTACGGTGTACAGGATATGCCTGCAATCATAGCATCAGCTCAAAAAGCAGGTGCAAAGTGGCTTGTTGTTGAGCAGGACCAGCCGGATAAAGGCAACACACCTCTCAACGCTGTTAAAATGAGCATCGACTACCTTAACACATTAAAATAATTTTTAGCGAGGACATTTTTATGGAACAGAAAACTTGCAGAATAGGCTGCATAGGACTTAGCGGCAGAGGTTCAAGCATGATGGATCTTCTGCTTGATGTACCCGGTGTTATCGTACCCGCAGTTTGTGACCTTGTTGAAGAACGTATGGACAAGGGTATAGAAATAGTCAAGAAAAAAGCTAAAGGCAAATACGATGTCAGAGGCTATATTGACTACAAAACAATGCTCGAAAACGAAGAGCTTGACGCTGTATTTATTGCTACAACATGGATAACTCATATCCCGATTGCTATTGATGCTATGAAAGCCGGCTTACATGTAGGTATGGAGGTTGGCGGTGCTTCGTCAATAGAAGAATGCTTCCGTCTTGTAAGAACAAGTGAAGAAACAGGCAAATTCTGTATGCTTATGGAAAACTGCTGTTACGACCGTAAGGAAATGGCTGCATTCAACATGGTTAAGCAGGGTCTTTTTGGCGAGATTATCCATTGTGAGGGCGGCTACAGGCACGATTTGAGAGATGAAATCGTCCTTGGCAGAGAGAATATTCACGGCAGACTCAGAAACTTCATGAACAGAAACGGTGAACTTTATCCCACCCATGAAATCGGACCTATCGCAAAGATTCTTGACATCAACAGAGGCAACAGATTTGTTTCTCTCGTTTCAGTATCCTCAAAAGCAAAAGGTCTTAACGAATGGATAAAGAATAACAAAGGCACAGACTACGACCTTTACGGTTACGATTGGAACTGCGGCGACATAACAACAACTATTCTCAAATGTGCAAACGGTGAAACCGTTACAATAAATCACGATTGCTGCCTTCCCAGACCTTATTCAAGAGAATTTATGGTTCAGGGTACAAAGGGTGTATTCAAAGAGCTTGAATCAGCAAGAGGTGATGATGCAACAATCTACATTGAAGGTGTTTCCGAAGAATCTCATTGTTGGGAATATTTCAACGAGAAATACAGAGCAAAGTATGAGCATCCTCTCTGGAGAGATGACGATACCGTTAACTTTGTAGGCGGTCACGGCGGTATGGACTACCTTATCCTTGCCGCATTTGCAGAGAGTGTTCAGCTTGATGCAGAGCCTCCCATAGATGTTTACGATACAGCAACATGGATGGCTATTACAGTTCTTTCAGAGCAGAGCGTTTCAATGGGTGGTTCGGTTGTACCTTTCCCCGATTTTACAAACGGCATGTGGATAGACAGAGCACCCTCAAGACGTGGTAAGTTCTGTTTAGAGCAAATTTGCGATGAATTTTTTGAATAAAGGAGATATGTTATGAGCTTTTACATAGGAATTGACGGCGGTGGCACAAAAACCGCATACGCACTTTTTGATGAGAACAAAAATATGCTTTCAATGGTTAAAACAAAGGGAAGCAACCACGAAAATCTTGAAGGCTCTTTTGACGAAGCTACGGACATCATCATGGAGGGTGTTACAAATCTGCTTAACGAAAACAGCCTTACAATCGACGATATTGACGGCATCCTTATGGGACTTGCAGGTATTGACCATCCTTTCCAGCATGATGCAACGGCAGAGTTGCTTACAAAAAAAGGACTCAAAAATTTCCGCATCTACAACGACGGTTTCATCGTCACAAAAGCAGGCTCACCCGACGGTAAGGGTATCGGCTACAACTGTGGTACAGGCACTTGCTGTAACTCAATAGACTCAGACGGCAATATGCTTCAGGTTGCAGGCTTCGGTATTCTTTCGGGTGATACGGGCAACGGTTATTGGATTGCAGAACAGACGTTTGCGGCAATTTACAAGGACATCTGCCTTAAAGCTCATTCAACAATGATGACAGAGATTTTTTGCAAAAAGGTGGGCATCAACCCCACAGCCGCAGATTATCTCCCCTGCGTTACAAAGTTTGAGGAAACGGAAAAAGAGCAGTATTGCATATATCTTACAGACACATTCTTTGAAGCGGCAAACAAGGGTGACGCTGTTGCTCTTGCAATTACAGAAACAATGGCACAGGCAGGTGCAGACTGTATTTGTGCACATCTTAAATTGCAGAACTTTGAGGAAGATACAGTAAATGTAGTTCTCTCCGGCTCTATGAATGTAAAAATGCCCAACGATATTTATCTTGGACTTCTTAAAGAAAAATGCGAAAAAACAAGCGGAAGAAAGCTCAATTTCATCAAACTTACCGCAGCACCTGTTACAGGTTGCATAAATTGGCTTCTTGAAGATAAATAAAAGAAAGGATAATGAAAAATGAAAGAAATTAATGTTACGGTAATCGGTTCCGGCTCAACCTACTGTCCCGAGCTTGTAGACGGATTTTTACAGCGTCAGGATTCATTAAAGCTTAAAAGACTTGTTCTTATGGACATTGACGAAAGAAAACGCACAATCGTAGGCAATCTCTGTGTTCGTATGATTAAAAATGCAGGTATAGACTGTGAAGTTGTTATGACAGACGACCTTGACGCAGCTTTACAGGGTGCACCAAGTTTTGAAAGAACGGGCATTTGCTGACCGCCACCACTCGCAAGCCCC
>CAZBVV010000097.1:0-6543 GCA_964495345.1 uncultured Eubacteriales bacterium | reverse complement strand
TGATTGATAAAAAATAATTTTTGAGTTAGTAGTTAGTAGTGATGAGTGTAGGAAAAGGCTTCGCCTTTTGAACTATTTAAATCCAAGCCGCTTGCGGCTTCCTTAATCCTGACTCATCACTAAAAAAACAAACCACCCGCAGGTGGCTTGTAATAATCATTTAATTAAAGAACTTTTTCTGCAATTTCCTTTGTATCTCTTGCAATCATAAGCTCTTCGTTTGTGGGGATAACGTAAACCTTAACCTTTGAATCGGGTGTTGAAAGCTCACCGCCAACGCCTCTGATTGCTTTTGGGTTTTCCTCAGCGTTGAATTTTACGCCCATGTACTCAAAGCTTTCGCAGATATTCTGACGAAGAGGCTGTGAATTTTCACCGATACCGCCTGTGAATACGATTGCATCAACGCCCTGCATAGCAGCTATGTATGAGCCGATGTACTTTCTTATCTGATACCAAAGCATATTCTTTGCAAGTTCTGCTCTCTCGTCGCCCTCAGCAGCAGCCTTGAGAATATCTCTGTCGTCACTAAGACCGCCGGAAATACCGTAAATACCTGATTTTTTGTTGAGAATGTTGCTTGTTTCAGCAGGTGTCCAGCCTTCTTTTTCCTGAAGGAATGTAACAACAGAGGGGTCAACACCGCCTGAACGTGTACCCATAACGAAACCGTCAAGGGGAGTAAGACCCATTGATGTGTCAATAACCTTACCGTCTTTGATAGCTGTGATTGATGAACCGTTGCCGAGATGACAAGTGATAAGCTTGATGTCTTTAAGGTCCTTACCCATAATTCTTGCACATTCACCGCTTACATATCTGTGAGATGTGCCGTGGAAACCGTAACGGCGAACCTGATATTTCTCATAATATTCATAGGGAACACCGAACATATAAGCCTCGGGGGGCATTGTTGAATGGAATGCGTTATCAAAAACAGCAACTTCGGGAACATCCTTGCCGAAAACTTCCATACAAGCGTTGATACCCTGAATATGTGCGGGGTTGTGGAGAGGTGCAAGGTCGCAAAGGCTCTCAATACCCTTTATAACATCATCTGTAATAAGTGTGCTTTCCTTGTACATAGCACCGCCCTGAACAACTCTGTGACCGATAGCTGAAATTTCGTCAAGAGAATCAATAACTTTGTATTCACCCTCTGTAAGATGCTTTTTAACAACAAGGAATGCTGCTGTGTGGTTTTCCATTGTTACATTTTCTTCATACTTACCCTTTTCGGTCTTGAGTTCAAAATGACCTTCGGATGAGCCTACTCTTTCGCAGATACCTTTTGCAATTACAACTTCACCGTTCATGTCGATAAGCTGGAACTTGAGTGAAGAGCTGCCTGCGTTAATAACAAGAATTTTCATAAAAATAATACCTCCGTATGATTTTTTACTTGATACTTTTTATCCGATAATGTATTATATACCTATAATCAAAATATTTCAAGTGTCTATTTGAGAGGAATTGAAAAAATATGAAAGTTTCGGCAATTATTGCAGAATATAATCCGTTCCACAACGGTCATAAGTACCATATAGAGCAGACAAAACGCCTTACCGACGATTCATTCATTATGGTAATAATGAGTGGTAACTTTGTTCAACGAGGCGAGCCTGCCATTATTGAAAAGCGTGAAAGAGCAAAAATGGCTCTTGCCGCAGGTGCAGACCTTGTTGTTGAATTACCCGTACCATGGGCAACTGCATCAGCCGAAAGATTTGCAAGAGGTGCTGTATATATTGCCGCACAGGCAGGTATAGTAAACTATCTTTCATTCGGTTGTGAAAGTGAGGATATCAATATTCTTGAACAGATTGCAAGAATCCTTAATGACAATGTTTACAGCCGTGAAATAAAAGATTATTACGCCGAAAAAATGTGCTCCTATGCACAGGCAAGAAGTGAAGTTGTAAACAAAGTTCTGGGTAAGGATTGCTCGGATATGATGATTAAGCCGAACAATATTCTTGCCATTGAGTATATAAGAGCGTTGCAGTCTTTTAAATCCACCATAAAACCTGTCGGTATTACAAGGCAGGCTGCGGCACATGACGGATTATATGCCTCTGACACCATTACCTCAGCCATGAATATAAGAAATATTATAAAATCCGGCGGTGAATACAGAGCTTTTGTGCCCGATACCACTTATGAAATTCTCAACAGTGCAGAAAATGCGGGAAAATTTCCATCCCTTTATTCAAGGCTTGAAACGGCTGTTCTTGCAGATTTAAGAAGAAAAAGTCCGTCTGATTTTGCATCTGTTCCGGATATCGCAGAGGGCATTGAATACAGAATCATAGAAGCCGCAAAATCAAGCACTACACTCAGCGAAGTTTTTGATACAGTCAAAACAAAGCGTTATGCACATGCAAGAATACGCAGAATTATACTTTCGTCTTTTCTTAACATCACGGAAAGCGAAGTAAACTCTTTGCCGCCGTACATAAGAGTATTGGGACTTAATGACAACGGCAGACAGATGCTCAGAGAGATGAAGAGTAAATACTTTTTCCCTGTTTTAATGAAATACGGCGATGTAAAATATCTTGACAACGATGCAAAGAACATTTTTATGAAAGAATCTGTTGCAACCGATATATACAACCTTTCTTTGCCTGTAATCAGACCGTGCGGAACAGATATGACCGATGAGATTATATATTTGTAAGAGGTAGATAATGAAAAAATTACTTGTTTATATCAAACCGTATATAAAAGAATGTGTATTAAGCCCTCTGTTTAAAATGCTTGAAGCTCTGCTTGACCTTGCCGTTCCGCTGATAATTGCTCAGCTTATAGATGTAGGTCTTGCAGGGAGCGGAAACACAAATTATATAATCAAAATGTGCTGTCTGCTTATAGGACTTGGTCTTGTGGGACTTGGGTTTTCCGTCACCGCACAGTATTTTGCCGCAAAAGCATCTGTAGGCTTTGTTGCAAAAATCAGACAAGCACTGTTCAATCATATTCAGACGTTGACTTATACGGAGATTGACACTCTCGGTACATCTTCACTCATAACCCGCATGACAAGTGACGCCAATCAGGTGCAAAACGGCACAAATCTTACACTTCGCTTGCTTATGCGTTCACCTTTTGTGGTTTTTGGTGCTATGATAATGGCATTTACTCTGGACTCGGGTGCAGGCGGTATTTTTGCCGTTGCAATAGCCGTACTTTCACTTATTGTTTTCGGTATAATGCTTTCCTGCATCCCTCTTTATAAAAAAGTACAGTCAAGGCTTGACGGTGTGCTTGGTATTACCAAAGAAAATCTTACCGGTGCAAGAGTTATAAGGGCATTTTGCCTTGAAGACGAGGAAACGGCAGAATTTTCACGACGCAACAACGCATTAACCAAAATGCAGGAATTTACGGGCAGAATTTCAGCTTTGATGAATCCGCTTACCTATATTGTCGTAAATCTTGCAATAGTCTGGCTTATTCATACAGGTGCAATTAAAGTCAGTACGGGACTTCTTTCACAGGGTACAGTTGTGGCACTTTATAATTATATGTCGCAAATTCTCGTTGAACTCGTAAAACTTGCCAATCTTATTATCAGCATAACAAAGGCGATAGCTTGCGGCAACCGTATACAGGCTGTGCTTGAAATTGAACCATCAACAGTTGCTCCCGAAAAAACAATCGGTGAAAAATCGGGCGAATATGCAGTTGAGTTCAATAATGTATCTCTGCGTTATAAAAATGCGTCGGATGATTCACTTTCGGGTATTGATTTTAAGGTAAAATCGGGTGAAACCGTGGGTATTATCGGTGGTACAGGCTCAGGCAAAACCTCACTTGTTAATATGATTACAGGCTTTTACCGTGCAAAAGAGGGTAGTGTGCTTGTTGACGGAATAGATATAACAAATTATTCAGATGATGATTTACTCTCTAAAGTGGGTATCGTACCTCAGAAAGCTGTTCTTTTCGGCGGTACAATAAGGGAAAATATGCTTTGGGGCAATAAAAATGCTGATGACGATGCAATAATGCAGGCTGTGGAAACAGCACAGGCACTTGATGTGGTAAAAGCAAAAGGCGGTCTTGATGCGGTTATTGAGCAAGGTGGTAAAAATCTTTCGGGCGGTCAGCGTCAAAGACTTACAATCGCAAGAGCATTGGTTAAAAATCCGCACATTCTTATTCTTGATGACAGTGCATCAGCTCTTGATTTTGCAACGGATGCATCTCTTCGCAAGGCTATAAATGATAAATGCAAGGATGCAACTGTATTTATCGTTTCACAGCGTACGTCTTCCGTAAGCGGTGCTGATAAAATCATAGTGCTTGACGACGGTGAAGCTGTAGGAATCGGCACTCATAATGAGCTTTTGGAAAATTGCACCGTTTACCGTGAAATTCATGAATCGCAATTTAAAAAGGAGGGTGAGTGATATGTCAAAAACTAAAAAAGTATCGGCGGGTACGCTGAAACAGGTTTTCAGACATATTAAAAGATACCGCCTTTTACTGCTCATTTCAATAATTCTTGCCACGCTGAGTGTTGCCGGTACTCTCTATGCTCCTATTCTTGTAGGCGATGCCATAGATATGATAATCGGCGTGAATAATGTTGATTTTGAAGGTATAATCAGGCTTCTTGTTGAAATTGCCGTTATTGCTGTGTTGGTTGCTCTTGTACAATGGATTATGAATACTGTTAATAACAAAATCACTTTCCACATAGTTCGTAACATCCGTGAGGAGGCATTTAAAAAAATTGAAATACTTCCTTTGCAGTATATTGATTCTCACCCCCACGGTGATACGGTAAGCCGTGTTATAGCTGATGCCGACCAGTTTGCAGACGGCTTGCTTATGGGATTTACACAGCTTTTTACAGGTGTTGTAACCATTCTCGGCACTCTTGCTTTTATGCTTTCGATAAATTGGAAAATCGCACTTGTGGTTGTTGTTTTAACTCCTTTGTCACTTTTCGTTGCAAGGTTTATTTCAAAAAAGACGTACGGATTTTTCAGTTCACAATCAAAAATCCGAGGTGAACAGACTGCTTTTATCAATGAAATGATAGTAAATCAAAAGGTTGTAAAGGCGTTTGGCAGAGAGGATGAAAATATCGAAAAGTTTGCCGAAATTAATGCAAGACTTGAAAAAAGCTCCCTTAAAGCAACATTCTTTTCTTCACTTGTAAATCCCACAACAAGGTTTGTTAATAGTGTGGTTTACGCATTTGTTGCACTTACAGGTGCGTTTGCGGTAATGGGTATGGGCTTTACGGTAGGTGCGGTTTTCACGGTTGGCAGTCTTAGCTGTCTTTTGAGCTACGCTAATCAGTATACAAAGCCCTTTAATGAAATATCGGGAGTTATAACGGAACTGCAGAATGCCTTTGCCTGTGCGGCGAGAATATTTGAGCTTATTGAAGAAGAACCTCAGATTCCCGACAGGGAAAACGCAAAAATTCTTAAAAATGCTCAGGGTAACGTTACCCTTGAAAATGTCTGCTTTTCTTACGATAAACAGAAAAAACTTATCGAAAATCTTAATCTTAATGTAACCCCCGGTCAGCGTGTTGCAATCGTAGGACCTACGGGATGCGGAAAAACTACTCTTATCAATCTTTTAATGAGATTTTACGACGTTGATTCGGGTAGCGTGAGCGTTGATAATTACGATATCCGAGACATAACCCGAAGCAGTCTGCGACAGGGCTTCGGCATGGTTTTGCAGGAAACGTGGATTCGTGAGGGGACAATAAAAGAAAACATTGCTGTTGGTAAAAGCGATGCTACGGATGAAGAAATTATTGCGGCGGCAAAAGCTGCTCACGCACACTCATTTATAAAAAGGTTGCCCGACGGCTACAATACCCGAGTTGGTGAAGACGGCGGAGGACTTTCACAGGGACAGAAACAGCTTCTTTGCATTTCAAGACTTATGCTGTGCAAACCCTCCATGCTTATCCTTGACGAAGCCACATCTTCAATAGATACAAGAACCGAAATCCGCATACAGAAGGCATTTCTCAAACTTATGCAGGGCAGAACAACGTTTATTGTTGCCCACCGACTTTCAACCATAAGGGAAGCTGACGTTATACTTGTAATGCGTGACGGCTCTGTAATAGAGCAGGGTAATCACGAAGAATTGCTTGCTGAAAAAGGATTCTATTATAAACTGTACAATAGTCAGTTCAGTAAATAATGTAATTGAATAATTTTTAAACTTAACTTTTTCTTTATACTTTTTCAATGTTTTTTTAAGCTATTGACAATATAATTCAATTACAGGATGCATCTTAAAGGTCGGCTGTCCTGACCTTGGGGAAGAGAAATTAACCGAAAAGGACAGGCTAATTATCCTCAGCCACTGAGTGGCGTTTTCATACAGTTACACTACCTCTTAAAATGCTGAAGTGCAGAACTCTTCCGGGTTCTGCACTTTGGCGTTATTTAAACAATAATTTAGCGGAATATCAAAGTGATAATCGTAGGGAGCGACGCCCTCGTCGCTCCCTACATGGTATATCATTTAATTTCTGCTACGCTAAATTATTGTTTA
>CAZBVV010000096.1:0-6636 GCA_964495345.1 uncultured Eubacteriales bacterium | reverse complement strand
GTCGCTCCCTACATGGCATATCATTTAATTTCTGCTCAGCTAAATTATTGTTTACGAAAGGATTGACAGTTCATGTACAAATTTACAGGCTTTAATGAAAAGGCAAATGCGGCGTTGAACAATGCTGTCAATGCCGCAGAAGATTTAGGTCACACATACATCGGCAGTGAGCATCTGCTTCTTGGATTGCTCAAAGACACAACGAGCGTGGCGTCGGCTGTTCTGCTTTCAAGGGGCATTTCCCTGCAAAAAGTTGAGGATTCCGTCAAGTCGAGCGTAGGCATCGGAATGCCTACTGAATTATCTGCCGACGATTTCACTCCACGAAGCAAAAATATTATAGAAACATCCATGCTAATAGCAAAAACGGCAGGTCTGCCATTGGTAGGCACGGAGCATATTCTGCTTGCAATAGTTCGTGAATCACAGAGCTACGCCGCCAAAATTATAGCAAAATGCGGTGTATCATCAACGGATATTATCAACGATATAAGCAAAGCCGTTGCGGGCAATCTGCCAAAAAATTCGGGCACAGCCCAATCAAAAGCATCATCGGGAAAGACCGACACTCTGGACAAATACGGCAAAGACCTTACTGCGCTTGCAAGAGAGGGCAAAATTGACCCCGTTATCGGCAGACAGGCGGAAATTGAAAGAGTAACACAGATTCTTTCCCGCCGCACAAAGAACAATCCCTGTCTTATCGGTGAGCCGGGCGTAGGTAAAACCGCCATAGCAGAGGGACTTGCATTAAAAATCGCACAGAACGAAGTACCCGAACTGCTTAAAGATAAGCGTATCATTTCCCTTGACCTTACGGGTATGGTTGCAGGTACAAAGTACAGAGGCGATTTTGAGGACAGAATCAAAAACTGTATTGAAGAAGTCAGAAATTCGGGAAATATTATCCTCTTTATTGACGAAATCCACACTCTTGTGGGTGCAGGCTCCGCAGAGGGTGCAACCGATGCGGCAAACATCCTTAAACCGTCGCTTGCAAGAGGTGAATTACAGGTTATCGGTGCAACCACCATTGAGGAATACCGCAAAAACATCGAAAAGGATGCGGCACTTGAAAGACGCTTTCAGCCTGTCACCGTGGGTGAGCCTACCGAGGATGAAGCGGTGGAAATCCTTAAAGGGTTAAGAGATAAATACGAAGCACATCACAAGGTTAAAATCACCGACGAAGCCATACTTTCGGCTGTTAAGCTGTCCGCAAGATATATCGGTGACAGATTTTTGCCCGACAAGGCAATAGACCTTATCGACGAGGCGGCATCAAGAGTAAGACTTAAATCATTCACACCGCCCGATGAGATAAAAGCACTTGAAGCACAGTTTAAAGAACTGAGCCAGGAAAAAGCATCTGCCGTAAATTCACAGGAATTTGAACGAGCCGCAAAACTGCGTGACGACGAAAAAGAGCTTGCACGAAAATTATCAGAAGCAAAGGCGAAATGGGAAGAGGAAACAAGCCGCATTTCAGGAGAAGTGAGTACGAATGAAATCGCCGAAATCGTTGCAAGCTGGACGGGTATTCCCGTAAGCCAGCTCACCGTAGAAGAAAGTCAACGACTTTTAAACCTTGAAACCGAGCTGCATAACAGAATCGTCGGACAGAATGAAGCTGTCACCGCAGTTGCAAAGGCAATACGCAGAAGCCGTGTAGGGCTTAAAGACCCGAAACGCCCCATCGGCTCGTTCATTTTCCTCGGTCCTACGGGTGTGGGCAAAACTGAGCTTTGCAAAGCTCTTGCACAGGCGATGTTCGGTGACGAAAACGCAATTATCCGCCTTGATATGTCCGAATACATGGAAAAGCACAACGTATCAAAGCTCCTTGGCTCTCCTCCCGGATACGTAGGCTTTGAAGAGGGCGGTCAGCTCACAGAGAAAATCCGCAGAAAACCCTATTCCGTGGTTCTTTTTGATGAAATCGAAAAAGCACATCCCGATGTGTTCAACATGATGCTTCAGATTCTCGACGACGGTATTCTTACGGATTCACAGGGCAGAAAAGTCAGCTTTAAAAATGCCGTTATCATTATGACGTCAAATGTAGGTGCAAAGCTCATTACGGAAAAGCAGTCTGCATTGGGATTCTCCTCATCGGGCAGTTCCATGTCCTTTGAAAAAATACAGGATGCGGTTATGGGTGAGCTGAAAAACACTTTCCGCCCCGAATTTATCAACAGAATCGACGATATAATCGTATTTTCAAGGCTCACACAGGAGAATATCCGTGAAATCGCAGGCAAAATGCTCCAAGGCGTACAGCTCAGACTTGCGGAAATGGATATCACCGTAACATTCACCGACGAAGCAGTTGACAAAATCGCTCAGGTGGGATTTGATGAAATCTACGGTGCAAGACCGCTGAGAAGAGCCATCCGTGCCAATATTGAGGATAAACTTTCCGAGCTTTTGCTTGAAGATAAAATTAAATCGGGAAACAAATATATCTGTACCGTTGAAAACGGAGAATTTACATTCACCCCCGCATAACAAACAAACCGTCCTGCCAAAAGGACGGTTTTATTATTCATATTCAAAACTACATAAACAGGTAAACAATAATTTAATTCATAATTCAAAATGCATAATGCATAATTAATTTAAATTAAAAATTGTGCGTAACGCTTGGATTTTTGGTATTATAATGGTTCAAAAGGCGAAGCCTTTTCCTCAATTATGAATTATGCATTATACATTATGCATTAATAAATTATTGTTTATCAAAACATTTCAAAATCAAAAAGTGACATAATTCCCGTTTTTTTGTATTCTGAGTAGGAGAAGCAATTTTCAGGCAGAGGGTAACGGAACTCATCAATTTCGATTGTGGTAATAACGTTGCCGTAGAAATCCGTTGTAATTACCTTTACAAGTTCATCCTTATCCATATAAAGATTTGTAATGTTGCGTTCGCCTTTTGCCCTGTAAACCGTGTAATTTACGCCGTTTTCGTTACGCTCCTCGGCTGTGATTGTAAGTGTTGACGTATCATTAAGATTAAAATCGAACTCAAAATCATTCTTGCTGATGTTGAGAACACCGTTTGTAAAGCCGTTGATTACCGCCAATGTTGAGTCGTTGAGCTCGCAGTATCGTTTATCGTCGTTATTAAGCATATAAATATTTCTGTCCTTATCTCCCTCGTCAAGAATAAGAATGGAAATATCAACGATGCCGTCCTCACCCATATCCATTAATGCACGGATGTTGATATTCACCGAGTCGGTGTACAATGAAATCTCCGTTGCGGAGCCGTCGGCGTTAATCGAACCGTCAATACCAAACTGACCGTTAAGGAAATACTGTGCCGCCTCGGGCAATTGCTCCATGGGGATACCGTCATCATCAACCGTTACATCATCGTCGGGTGATTCATCATCATTTGAACCGTCGTTTACAAGTGAATGTGCAAGACAGATTGTGATTTTTGCAACAACACCGTCAACGGATACGAGCTTAATAAGTAAGCCGTCTTTTGAATATGAAACGAGCACGTCGTTGGTTGCTTTAAGAGTCCATCTTTCGTTTACAAGCTGAGATTTTGCGGTATCTGTATCCATTCCCACGCTCAATCCGTTAACCGTATAACCGTTGCCGGTGACGGTAATTGAGCTGATTTTATCGTCACTTATCATTTCCGGGTCGGAAACAACCGTAATTTCATCGTTGCGGTAGGTCTTTGTGCCGTCGGATGTGCCCACAATTTCAAACGGACCGTACTTAATGATAAATTTCGACAATGCCGTACCTATGCCGTCGCTGATTTCCTGACCGCCGCCCACCGTAATTTCGGGTAATTCACTTTCAAGCAAAGCGGAGATTCTAAGCACCTTTCTTGCATCACTTGCGGTTATCTGACCGTCACCGTTAACATCGGCAATAATCTGCATTTGAGCATCGGAGCTGTCAAGCTGAGCTGAAATTCTGAGTATTTTTCTTGCATCACTTGCCGTGATTGAGCCGTCACCGTTCACGTCACCCGGCTTGACCGTTTCAGCAAAACCGATTGTGGCAAAGGACAACAACATGGCAACGATAATCAATACGGATATAATTTTTTTCACATTATCACCTTTTCATTTAATTTCAGTTTTTATTATAAAGTATTACGAACAAGTTTGCAATATTAATTTAAAATCCGCAAATACATATTTAACAAAATAAACAAAAAATATTGACAAAATATATATTTTTTGTGTATAATTATATTGGCAATATTAGTAAATAAGGAGTTGATTTTACAATGAAAAAAGCCATATCATTTAGTATTATCTTAGCATTTCTGCTTATTTTTCTGACAGGATGCACGGCAAACAATTCAGCAGAAGACAGCACCGAATACCTCGTATCTTCAATTATAGTAATGATTAAAAAAGAATATTCAGAGTTTGGAAAAGAATATTATCCGTCGGATTTTGATGAAGACTTAATAAAATCCGTCAGAGTAATGAATCAGATAAATCCGGGAGATGATACATCCGGCTATGATCTTGAATATTGGCAACAAACTCTGGAGCTTGAACTGAAAGAACCGAGTTATGAAAACGTGCAAAAAGCAATAGAAGCTGCATATGCAAATCCCGAAGTTGAGCTTGCCTGTTCTGCTGACGAAACAATGCAAACAAATTAAAATAATCTACTTAAAAAACACACGGACGTCCAATGGGCGTCCGTTAATTATACAACAAAACCAATAAAGAAAAATGTAGGGAGCGACGCCCTCGTCGCTCCGATATATCTGCACAAAATTAATAACTATAATAAGGCTCCTTCTCCGAGGGAGCTGTCACGAAGTGACTGAGGGAGTACAAAAAATGGCGATTTTGCTGTGATTTCAATTCTTTTTACTCCCTCCGTCTGATTACGCAGACACCTCCCTCAAAGATGGAGGCTTGCTCTCTTTTTTGATTTTTCGCAAAACTTTGAATTGATAAAAATGGTACATTTTCATCAATCGGAGCGACGAGGGCGTCGCTCCCTACAGGCTATCTGCACAATTTCGAATTGAGTTAATTATGCATTTTGCATTGTGAATTATGAATTAAATTATTGTTTATCTCACAAAAACAGGAGCAGACATCAAATCTGCTCCTTAAATTTTAATTATTTATCCCAATTCTGTGAGAGCTTTGCTCTTACCTGGATGGGAAGACCGAACAGGTTGATAAATCCTGCTGAATCTGCCTGATTGTAAACATTATCCTCGTCGAATGTTGCAACCTCTTCGCTGTAAAGTGAGTAGGGTGATGTTACGCCTGCGTTAATCATGTTACCCTTGTAGAGTTTAAGTCTTACGTCGCCTGTAACTGTTTTCTGTGTTTCGTCAACGAAAGCTGCAAGAGCCTCACGAAGAGGAGTAAACCACTGACCGTAGTAAACAAGCTCTGCATACTTAGCGGCAATAAGCTCTTTATAGTGCTGTGTATCTCTGTCAAGGCAAAGTGTTTCAAGCACCTGATGTGCTCTGTAAAGGATAGCACCGCCGGGAGTTTCGTAAACACCTCTGGATTTCATGCCAACGAGTCTGTTCTCAACAAGGTCAGCAAGACCGATACCGTTTTCGCCGCCCAGCTTATTTGCTGTTTCAAGAAGCTCGATTGCACCCATTTCTTTGCCGTCGATAGCTGTGGGAACGCCCTGTTCAAAATGAATTGTAACGTATGTAGGCTTGTCGGGAGCTGCTTCGGGAGCTACGCCCATTTCAAGGAAGCCTTCTTTAAGATACATGGGCTCGTTTGCGGGATCTTCAAGGTCAAGACCTTCGTGTGAAAGATGCCAAAGGTTCTTATCCTTTGAATAGTTTGTTTCTCTGTTTATTTTAAGAGGAATGTTGTGAGCCTCTGCGTATTCGATTTCTTCCTCACGGGATTTGATTGACCACTCTCTCCAGGGAGCGATAATTGCAAGGTCGGGAGCGAAAGCCTTGATAGTAAGCTCAAAACGAACCTGGTCGTTACCCTTACCTGTACAGCCGTGGCAGATAGCGTCTGCACCCTCTTTTTTAGCGATTTCTACAATCTCTTTTGCAATAATGGGTCTTGCAAAGGATGTGCCGAGGAGATACTCACCCTCGTAAACTGCACCTGCCTTGAGTGTGGGCCAGATATAATCTTCGATAAATGACTTTTTAAGGTCAAGAACATAGAGCTTTGATGCACCTGTTGCAATAGCCTTTTCTTCAAGACCGTCAAGCTCCGTACCCTGTCCTACGTCACCGGAAACTGCGATAACCTCACAGTTGTTATAATTTTCTTTAAGCCAGGGGATGATGATTGACGTATCAAGACCGCCTGAATAAGCAAGAACAACTTTTTTAATGTTTTTCTTTTCCATTGTGATAACCTCTTTGTTTTTATTATACTACTGTATTATAATACCCTATGACAAATTTTGCAATACCCAATTATATTAATATTTCATCGGTTTATGCATAGAATATTGTATAAAATGGCAGATTATACAGTATAATTGAATATTTATACAAACTAATGTACAATTTACAATGTACAATTTACAATTAATGCATAATATATAAATCGGGTTAAAGGGCAGAGCCCTTTCTTCCATTGTACATTATACATTGTACATTGTTAATTCAATAAATTATTAATTAGTTAA
>CAZBVV010000095.1:0-6829 GCA_964495345.1 uncultured Eubacteriales bacterium | reverse complement strand
ACGGTTTTCAAGACCGTTCCGTTATGACCACTTCGGTATCTCTCCATAAATGCTTAGTTATGATATCACAAAACACTTGCTTTGTCAATAGTTTTTTATTATTTTATGTTATTTATTAAGAAGAAAAACCGATAAACTGAAAATACGGGGATTATTATTTATATATTATCCAATTACTGATTTTAATTTCACTTTACATCTTAATTAATATTACATGGAAATATTTTTTATATTGACTTTAGTTTATATTTTGTGTTAAAGTATCCTTGCGACACAAGTGAATATTTCCACATGTTGGTTAGTTTGTATTTTTATCATTTTCGGTAAAAATACAGGCTCATTTCTGCAAACTTCTGATGTGTGGAAAACTTGTGTCGCAACAATGCGAGTCGTGTATTTTTCAGTGCGTGACTTCGTGTTACGCACTTTTTTGATTTAAGGGAACAACAAAGTGCAATTTACCAAACGGCAAATTATTTTCCCTGAATCTGTTTTGGAGATGTTAAAATTTTATAGAAATGAACACTTTTCTCACATTTGCGGTTTTATTATTAATCACAGCAATAGCAATAATATTTATTTTATCATACCGCACAAAAAAAGCAAAAGCGAACAATGCTGAACAACCGACAATCACAACGCAGGCTACTGTTGTTTCAAAATCCGTTGTAATGAAGGACTTTTTAACGAAGCTGTATTTTGAAACAGAAAACGGAGAAATTGTGCATTTAAACGAAAATAAAAAGTTCACCGACCTTGTTATGGTTGGAGATAAAGGCACACTCACCTATCGACCTACCGACCATGAAATTGTTATATTACAAAGTTTTATCAGAAATTAAATATAAAAATTTAAGCATCGCTGTTATTTTAGCGATGCTTTTTGTATTATTCATTTTCTTCTTCCGCAACACCCTCTATTGAATCTGTCACGATACTGTTAAGCTCTGCGGCATCCTGCGAGGTTATAACGGGTGTTCCTGTTCTGTTCTCTATTGCTTTTCGTGCATCTCCTGCGATTGAACCACCCTCACGGGCAATTTTTATATTGTCATCAAAACTTACAGGCTGTTCTTTCCTTGAAATTTCCGTGGTGGTAGCCTCTGCAAGCATATTTAAAACCAATTCAAGGGTGCTCATATTGTCACGCAAGTTTTCTTTTTTCAAGCCTTTAAGTTTTTTATAATCCCTTGTCTTCATACCTGACCATGCTTTTGTTATCTCATCTGTCAGTATGGCATACTCAATACCTTTCTGAACGCCTCTTTTATCCCATTCATCCGTAAGCTCCTTACACACCTGAATAGCCTGTAAACGCTGATGTATCCATTCTCTTGTATACCCTTTTTTGAGATATGTATCCAATGCTCTGTTAATTGTCAGTTCGGGGTCAATGGTTTCGTTAATGCGGTCTTTACCAACCTCGGCAAGCCACATTTTAAACGGCTCTGCTTTTGGCGAGGGTATTGACTGGATAATACGAAGTATTCCGGAAATGTCAGCAACTGTTGTTTTGTATCTTTTACCGTCTGCCGCAGTTAATTCAGTTAGGGTACAAATTGTACCCCACCTTAAATTGAGTTCAGCATCACGGTTTCGCATTTTCTTTATATATTGTTTTACATCCTTACTGTCCGTTAATGCTTGCACTACGTCTGCAACAGAAAAATACCATTCTTCGGTTTCTTCATTCCAAGCTGTTCTTATCTTTTTATTTTCAAATAATTGGATTTTGTTATTTTCCTGTATATCCATTATACATTTCCTTTTTATGATATTCTTACTTTTTAATTCTCATTGAAATATCAAATGCCTTAACGGAATGAGTAATTGCTCCCATTGAAATAATATCAACGCCTGCCTGTGCGACTGTTCTTATATTTTCAAGTGTTACGTTGCCCGATGCCTCTGTGAGTGCCTTGCCGCCGATAACGTCAACAGCCTCTTTCATCTGTTCGAGTGTCATATTATCGAGCATTATAATGTCTGCACCTGCTGATACTGCCTCTTTTACTTCTTCAAGAGTTCTTGTTTCAACCTCTATTTTAACGGTATGACCTATTTTTTTGCGGAGTGCTTCAACAGTTTTTGTAATTCCGCCGCCTGCATCAATATGGTTATCTTTAAGCATAGCCGCATCGGAAAGATTATATCTGTGATTATGTCCGCCGCCGCAGGTAACTGCATATTTCTGAATTGCACGAAGTCCTGGAAGTGTTTTTCTTGTATCTGCAATAGATGTTCCCGTGCCCTCAACAGCCTTAACCGCCCCATTCGTCATTGTTGCAACGCCCGACATATGCTGTAAAAGGTTAAGTGCGGTTCTCTCTCCCTCAAGGAGTTTTAAAGTCTTACCGCTGAATTCTGCAATCAGATCCCCTGCTTTAAGCTCGTCACCGTCGTGCTTATAAAGAGTATATTCAAAAGTGCTGTCAAGAAGTGAGAACACTCTCATGGCGATGTCAATTCCGCAAAGAACACCGTCTGCCTTTGATACAAAATAAGCCTCGGTTCTGTCATCATCGCTGAAAAGATATGCAGATGAAACATCAATATAATTTATATCTTCCGTAATTGCTTTTTTGATAAGCTCATCAACATAAAAATCGGGAAGTATCATCTTTCGTCCACCTCGTTAAGTATAATATGTGCCGCTGTTGCCATACTTAAAATTTCGCAAAGTTCAGTTGTAATGGCAAAGCTGCCGTTTTTAAGTCTGCCTAAAAGATTATCTATACGGATTCTGCCTGAACGGATTTTGCCGTTATCGGGAAGAACAAAATATCCACGCTGAAGAATCTCTCTTATTTCTGTTTTTACACCCTTGGGAACAGGTGCACCGCCTGTAATACTGTCAATGGGACTTGGGTACTCCCCTACCGTGGGGAAACCTGCCGCCATACAACGTTTAATATCCTGTGCGGCTCTGCGTGAGAACACAAGAGCCTCTAAAAGTGAGTTACTTGCAAGTCTGTTTTTGCCGTGAACACCTGTATTTGCACATTCGCCTGCCGCATAAAGTCTGGGAACTGATGTTTTTGCATCAATATCTGTTTCAATACCACCCATAAGATAATGCTGACAAGGAAAAATCGGAATTAAATCCTTAGTCATATCAACGCCGTAACGCATACAGCCCTGATAGATACCGGGAAATCTCCATTTTACAAATTCGGGGTCTTCGTGAGTAATATCAAGATAGAAATTGTTACTGCCTGTACGTCTGCTTTCAAGGATAATTGATTTTGAAACCACATCACGGGGAGCTAATTCAAGTCTTTCATCATATCGGTGCATAAAGCGTTCCTTATTGCAGTTGAGAAGCACGGCACCCTCACCTCTTACGGATTCACTTATGAGAAACTGCTCACCGTCCTCCGAATTGAACGCAGTCGGATGAAATTGGATATAGCTTAAATTTTTAATTTTTGCACCAAGCTCATATGCGATTCTTATGCCGTCGCCTGTTGCCGTTTTAGGATTGGTTGTATACTTATAAATTCTGCCGATACCGCCTGTGCAAAGGATGCAATAGCTGCAAAAAATACTGCTTATTTTGCCATCCTTGATAATATCGGCTCTGAACCCGCTCTTAACCCTCGAAAGAGCGTAAAGAGCAGTGTTTGAACTCAGTTCAATATTATCATGCTTTTCGGTTTCCTTTAACAGTTTGCGAACCATCTCCGCACCTGTGGAATCCTTATAATGCATAATTCTGCGTCTGCAATGACCGCCTTCAAGGGTTTTATCAAGTGAGCCGTCCTCATTACGGTCAAATTCAACGCCCATATTATCCATGATATTTCTTACATCGTCAGGACCTTCACGCACAAGCACGTCAACGGCTTCAATATCATTAGCGTGACCGCCTGCAATCATGGTATCCTGAATATGCAGATCGTAGCTGTCATCCTCTAAATCAAGTACGGCAGCAACACCGCCCTGGGCAAGATTGCTGTTTGAAACATTACTGTCATATTTTGACAGCATAAGTACGCTCGTTGTTTTATCAAACTGCAAGGATGCGTACATTCCCGCAACACCGCTGCCTACAACAAGCACATCATAAATCTTTTTTTCTGTAAGTAAGCTATACATATCATCACCCTATTTGTAATAGTATAACACACTTTTTCACTTATTTAAATATTTTTTTAAATGAATTTTTATTGCAATAGGGTGCACAATATGGTAAAATTAAATAGGTGATAATTTTGGCTTCATTTTTTGAAATAGAAGATAAACAGGAAGTTTGTATTCTTGTAAGCGTTGATACAGGCGAATTTGACGCAGAGGCTTCCATTGACGAGCTTGAAGAACTTGCACACACCGCAGGTGCGGTTGTGTTTGCAAAGCTGATACAAAGAAGAGAACGCCCCGACAATGCAACATATTTAGGCGAGGGCAAGCTTTTTGAACTTAAAAATATATGCATCAATAACGATATTGACCTGTTGATTTTTGACGGCGAACTTACCCCCTCACAGCAGAGAAACATTGAAAATTACACCGACATAAGAGTAATTGACCGCACAATGCTTATTCTTGATATTTTTGCACTCAATGCAAGGACAAGCGAGGGCAAATTACAGGTTGAGCTTGCACAGCTCAAATATTCGCTCCCCCGTCTTGGCGGTAAAGGTACACAGCTATCAAGACTGGGCGGCGGCATAGGTACAAGAGGTCCGGGTGAATCAAAGCTTGAATCCGACAGACGCCATATTCACAGGCGAATTGACGCATTGGAAGATAATTTAAAAAATCTCAGTAAAAGACGAAATCTGATGCGACAGAGAAGAAAGAAAAACTCCGTTACAACCGTTGCAATCGTAGGATATACAAATGCAGGCAAATCAACACTTCTTAACGCATTGACGGATGCAGGCGTGCTTGCCGAAAACAAGCTTTTTGCAACTCTCGACCCCACATCAAGAGCATTAAAGCTCCCCGACGGAAGAAGTGTATTGCTTGTTGACACGGTAGGATTCATTTCAAGACTTCCTCACGACCTTGTTGAAGCGTTTAAATCAACTCTTGAAGAAGTTGTTTACGCCGACCTTATACTTAATGTGTGCGATGCATCCGACCCGAATTTTGAAGAGCATATACAGGTTACAAAGCAAGTTATATCCGACCTTGGGGCAGGAACAAAACCGATTTTAACAGTTTACAACAAATGCGACAAAAATCCTACTCTTCGTTTCTTCGGCGAATCGGGAAATGATGTAAGAGTATCTGCACTTCATAAAATCGGGCTTGACAATATGCTTAACAAAATGTGCTCAATGCTCGAAAACACAAGACGACAGGTAAAATTGCTAATTCCCTACTCCGACGGTGCTGTTGCTTCAAAAATTCGCAAACAGGGTGCAGTTTTACAGGAGGAATACCGAGATGACGGACTCTTTATGGATGCCATTTTAGACGGTACGTTCCTTAACAACATTAAAAATTATATTCTTCCCGATGAAGAATGATATAAAAAGGAGAAAAATTATGGACAAGTATTTAATTATCAATGCCGATGATTTCGGTATGTGCCACGCTCACAATGTGGCAACAATGGAGCTTTTTAAGTGCGGCGGCATCACATCATCAACAATCATGGCACCTTGTTGTTGGGCAAAAGAAGCTGTTGAATTTGCTGTTAAAAATCCTCAGTACGCAATCGGCGTACACCTTACAACAACAAGCGAATGGGGCAACTACCGTTGGGCTCCCGTAAATAAAGAAAACACCTCCACTTTGCGTGATGAAGAGGGCTTTATGTGGCACGAATGTGATCAGTTTGCAAATGCGGCAGATTTACAGCAGGTTTGCGGTGAAATTGTTGCACAGGTTGAGCATCTTAAAAATTTAGGGCTTAACCCCTCACATCTTGACAACCACATGGGTTCACTTTACGGTGTTGATACAGGCAGATTTGAGCTTCTTGTCGCTACTATTGAAATCGCAGGTAAATACGGCTTACCTTTCAGAATGCCAACAACATTCACAGATGCACAGTTCGGCAACGATATGCTCGACATTAAGGTTCCAAGAGAAATGATTGATCAGCTTATCGGTCAGCTTGTTGAGTTGGGCAAAGTTCACAAGGTTGCTATGCCGGACTATCTTCTTCCCGGTGACTGGAACGGTCCTCAGAAAGAAAGCTATGAGAATTTCAGAGAGTACATATACGAGCTTTACAGAACTTTTGAACCCGGTGTAACCGAAACTTACATTCATCCTGCTGTTGAGTGCGATGAAATCAAGGCAATTACAGGCTGTTGGAACAGAAGAGTATGGGAATACAAGCTCTTCTCCGACCCCAAAACAAAACAGCACATTGATTCTCTGGGAATCAAGCTTATCAACTACAAAGACCTCAATAAAATGAGAGGCTATTAATTTGATTTTTACAGAAAGAAGATGCTATTATGAGTAAAGTTAAAAATGAAGCGAAAATCAAAAACCCCCTTATCGTTGCTGTTCGTGAACAGCTTGAACACAGAGCGTTATGGCTCTATCTGCTGTGTGACGAAGCAGGCAAAAGAGGTCTTGAATGGGAAGACTTCGGTTCAGCAGCTATTAAAAGATGCGGTCTTTCACAGGGTGCAAATCTTGTAAAAAAAGGCAACACAGATTCTCTTGTCGGTCTGAAAAAGACTCTTTTCACAAAGCCTGCACAGTGGGTTTTTGAAATGGATATTATTAAAAGCACAGATGATGAACTTAACATCAACTTCCACTACTGCCCTCTTGTAAAAGCATGGCAAAAGGCAGGTTGTACCGATGAAGAAATTGCAAAGCTCTGCGATATTGCCATGTGCGGCGACCACGGTATCGG
>CAZBVV010000094.1:0-6835 GCA_964495345.1 uncultured Eubacteriales bacterium | reverse complement strand
AAATCGGAGCGACGAGGGCGTCGCTCCCTACATGGCATATCATTTAATTTCTGCTACGCTAAATTATTGTTTTTATTCCAAATTTTCATAAGCATACAAAAAAAGAAGAACCCTTGACCATTCATCGCTTGAATCCCGGTCAAGGGTTACTTCCATTCAATTTTATTATCTAACATCATTTTGTATACCTGCTCTTTCTTGGATTTTGTGATGCTGTTCATACTCATAATCTTTCCGGAACTGAATTTATATTTTTCTATATAATCTCTCGTAAAGTGAGATGTACTTTTTGCTCCGACTTTCATATTTTCTGAATTTACATCTTTTTGCTCATTAAGTTTTTGACTTTCTGAGCTTTTTTACTTGTACATTGGTATCACCTCTTCTGTGTCTATATAATAGCATATATTTTATTGCTTTTCAAGATGTAATTTTGTATAATATTTACTAAATATTTTTGTTCAACACGCAGATTTTATGAATTTTAACCTATATTGTATTGACTTTTGATTTTTATTTTGATATACTTATGATGTTGGGGTCTATAAGGCTCCGATTTTTTATTTATATTTATTGACATAAAACATTTAACAATGTAAAATCTTACATGAGGTGGCTTAAATGAATTTTCTTGACATAGGTCAGATTAAGGACATATATGCTGACGGCATTCACGACGATGCAAAGGCTATTCAGCGTTGTCTTGACGAAATGAAAGACGGCGGTACGATATACTTTCCCGACGGAACATATCTTATATCATCATGTCTTATTTTCTATTCAAATCAATGGTTAAAGTTTTCGGACAATGCAGTTCTTCTGCGTTCCGCTGACTGCGAACCTGTTACAAAATATATGCTTGCATCCTACTCCGAGCCTGATGTGGGCGGTTACGACGGAACTCATGATGTTGTGATTTCCGGCGGTATTTTCGACGGCAACGCAAATCTTACCGAAAAATTGACAATACTGAATACCGTTCATTGTACTAACATAGTTGTAAAAAATTCAAAGTTCATACATTGTGCATATTGGCATTGTATTGAGTTTAATTCTACAAAAGAAGCTATGGTGCTTGACTGTGTATTCGACGGCACATCATACACCGCCATGCGTGAGGATCTTACAAGCGAGCTTATACAGATTGATGCTCCCGAAGTCGGTACATACGGTCCTGTTTACAACTGCGACGGCAAGCTGATTGATTTTTGCAAGGATAAAACGCCTTGTCAGGATATTACAATAGCATCATGTATATTCAAGTGCGGCGGATTTACCGCAATAGGGCATCACGGAAACGATGCTCATAACGACATTAAGATTTACTGTAACGTTTTTACGGGACTTTCGGGCAACGAAGAAAGAAGCAGAGGCTTTATTACATTTATGGAAAAGGTGTTCGATGCTGACATTTCAGACAATGCTTTTATATCCAAGGCAACTGAAAATATCAAGAGCATCGGCATATTAACAAACAATCCCGATACTGCATCAATTATTGCCCAAAACAATACTTTCACAGGGCATTTTAATGAATATTTCATCGGCGGCATCACCGCAGAAAACAACGACATACGAGGTTAAGATATGAAATGGATTTGTCCGCAAGAATTTGTCAATCTTGCTCCCATAAACGTTTACCATAAAGAACATGAAGCTACAACCGTTGAGGATTCGGCATATTTCAACAAGCACATTCTTTTCAGAAAAAAATTCAGCGTTGCCGAAAAGAAAGAGAAATACACAATCAACATAACTGCTGACGATTATTACAAGCTGTATATTAACGGTCGATTCGTCTGTCAAGGGCCTGCTCCCTGCTACCATTTTGCCCAGTATTATAACACGGTTGATATTACCGATTATATTATCTCAGGCGAAAATATTATTGCCGTGCATTGTTACTATCAAGGACTTATAAACCGTGTCTGGCAAAGCGGTGACAACAGAATGGGTCTGTTTGCCCAAATCAATCAAGGGGAAAATCTGCTTTTTTCAACGGATGAATCATGGAAATACACCTATGATACAAGTTTTTGCGAGGCTGCCGAGGCAGTAGGCTACGACACGACATATCTTGAAAATATTGATATGCGAAAAGCATTACATGGCTGGGAAAAGGTTGAATTTGACGATTCCGAATGGCTTAACAGTATTGTCAACACAAACGATGACCATGTCTTAAAGCAATCCTATATTCCCTGTGTCAGCGTTTACTCCAAAAAGTGGGAAAAAGTAAGCAAGATAAGCGAAAATGAATACATTTTAGATTTCGGCAAAGAGATTGTAGGCGGTCTGCACCTTGAAATACAAGGCACGGCAGGTAATACTGTTGAGCTTATGTGTGCCGAAGAGCTTGACGAAAACGGTTTACCTCGTTGGAAAATGCGTTGTAATGTAGAATACCGTGAAATATGGACACTTTCCGGCAAAAAAGATATTATTGAAAATTTTGACTACAAAGCATTCCGATATGTACTTATAAGAACGGATGCTCCTTCATTCGTTCCCGAAAAGCTGACGGCGGTTGTAAGGCATTATCCTGCCGATGGCAAAATTGATTTTCAACACGAAGATGAAAGAATGAAAAAGGTGTGGGATATCTGCGAAAATGCAGTAATTATGGCATCCCAGGAGAGCTTTCTTGACTGCCCGTCAAGGGAAAAAGGGCAATACTTAGGGGATTTAACGGTTACTGCCATATCGCACTCGTACATAACCAAAGATACAAGGCTTTTCAAAAAGGCACTTTACGACTTTGCAGACAGCACAAAAATATGCAAAGGACTTATGGCTGTTTCATCAAGCTCCTATATGCAGGAAATTGCTGATTACAGTCTGCTTTATCCATACCAACTGTTAAAATATTATCAGCTCTCAGGTGACAAGCAAACATTGGCTGACCTGCTGAGTGTAGCAGAAGATATGCTTTCATTTTTTAAGCAATATGAGCGTCAAGACGGCTTGCTTGACGGTGTAACGGCAAAGTGGAATCTTGTTGACTGGCCGCAAAATCTCAGGGATAACTACGATTTTGAGCTGACAAAGCCAATCGGTAAAGGCTGTCATGGGGTAATAAACGCCTTTTATTACGGTGCTGTAAAAATGACCGATGAAATACGACGTGTATTGGGACTTGAACCGATACATAACAGCGAAAGGATAAAAAACAGCTTCATCAACGCATTTTTGAAAGAAAACGGACTTTTCACTGACAGCGAAACAAGTAATCATTCTTCACTTCATGTAAATGCATTACCGTTGTTTTTCGGCATGGTAAGTAATGAGCAGGCAAAACCTGTTGTGGAATTGATAAAAAAGAAAAAGCTGTGTTGCGGTGTATATTTTTCATTTTTTGTTCTGCAAGGTCTTTGCAACTACGGCAGAACCGATATTGCCCTTGATTTTATAACATCTGAAGATGAAAATTCGTGGATGAATATGGTTAACGAGGGTGCAACCGCCTGTTTTGAAGCATGGGGCAAAGAAAAAAAACGGAACACCAGCCTGTGTCATCCATGGGCAAGTGCACCGATAATAATTATTACAGAACAAATTTTAAAGAAATGAGGATTAATATGAAAACTTTTTTATTTCAAGGTGATTCAATAACCGATGCAAACAGAGACCGTGAAAATGATGATGTTTCCGGTCTGGGTTGCGGATATGCATTACTGACCGCATCGGATTTAGCAAAAAACAGACCTGATGAGTTCAGATTTATCAACCAAGGTGTAAGCGGCGACAGAGTTACCGATATCTATGCCCGTATATACGAGGATATAATCAACCTTAAACCCGATTATATGTCAATTCTTGTTGGCGTAAACGATGTTGCACATCAACTTACTATGGGATGCGGTGTTGCAACGCCAAAATACGAAAGGATTTACTCTCAACTTATTCAAGAGGTAAAACAAGAGTTACCCGATATTAAAATTATAATTTTAGAGCCGTTTCTCCTTAAAGGCACAGCCACAGATTTTATGTGGGAGGAGTTCAGAGACGGTGTTGCGGAAAAAGCACAGGCAGCAAAGCGTGTTGCGGAAAAATTCGGTCTGACATTCGTACCCTTACAGGATAAATTCAACGAAGCAGCGGCAAACAGCAACACAGAATATTGGTCTGCTGACGGTGTTCACCCCACTTTGGCAGGACATCAGATTATAAAAGAGGAATTGATAAAGGTAATCAATTAAATAGCTGTATATTGATAAATTTCTTTTGCATACTCCTCATTGAATGATGACGTATTGTTACCGTCTTTAATATCTGCAAAAAAAAAGAAGTAACCCTTGACCGTTCACTAACTGAATCCTCGGTCAAGGGTTACTTCTGTTCACTCTTGATATCTAACATCTTTTTGTATACCTCTCTTTCTCAGATTTAATGCTTCTTCAACTGTCTGCTCTACCTTTAACGCATCCTTTTTTTCTTTTTTTCTTTTTTCTGTTTTTATCCCTAAAGTGGGTTTTTCCTGTGCGTATGGTTGCTTATTTTTGAAGCTGCATCAAGCGTTCAGGTTCTATACTCAAGCATTTTTCTTAATTTTTCTTATTTTTCTTTTTTAACACTAATTAATTTTTTACTTTTACTAAGTTTTTCTTTTAATTTTTTTGATTTACAAATTTCTTTTTATTTTGCTTTAAGTATTTTTGAACCTTTCAGGAGCTTTTACCTGTTCATTGGTATCACCTCTTCTGTGTCTATATAATAGCATAGATTTTTACCTTTTTCAATATGTAATTTTGTACAAAGTTAACTAAATTTATTTGTGCAACTGATAGATTTTGTATACTTTTACATATTTAATTATTGACATTAGCTCAAAATGTTTGGTATAATAAATATGTTAGTTCGCAAAAAGCACTCGGTTTAACCGGGTGATTTTTTCACTTTATCAACAGCCGATTGACAAACAAAAATTCCTATGATAAATTTAGTATCGGGTGATAGTTTATGAAGCTTATTAAAAAAATACTGTGTGTTGTAATTCCCGTCGTTATTGTTGTTGCTGTGTCGCTTTCGGCAATCGGCATGGGGCTTTTTAACAAGTTTTCGTTCAGTATTGACACTTCGGAAAAGGGTAACATTCTGAGTAATGTTGCAAGTAATGTAAATATATGGTCAATAGAGGGCAATCCCTTTGTTAATGCAACCGCAAGCGAGGAGTATAACATTTTTGAATTTGTTGACTACATTCAGCTTATGCAATGCTCCGGCGGAACTCAAACAAGGGATTTGTTTGTTGACCCTGAAAACACATCCGTACTCGATGATTACGATTTTACCGTTCTTATAGAAAACTGCCGTGGCGTACTCAATTTAGGAGCAAAACCGATGCTTAAATTAGGCGGAACTCCCCTTAAATATTCATCTGCCGCAAGAACTGACCACGGTTTCGGCATGAATCCCTATCCGCCCGATGATTATGATATTTATTACAATTACATATATACACTTGCACGGGCTCTTGTTGATGAATTCGGCAAGGAAGAGGTGCGTACATGGCGTTTCGGAGTTATGACCGAATATGAAAATAAGGATTGGTTTATGTCCGTTGATGAAGACCCTCAAAAGAGTGCAGAGGCTTACTGCAAACTCTATGACTATACGGTTCAGGCACTTATTGATGCAATAGGTGAGGATGTCTTTGTGGGTGCACACTCCATGACGGTTACCGAAGGATTGTGGGATGAGGCTATATTTATTGAACATTGTGCAACTGGCACAAACTACAAAACAGGCAAAACGGGTTCAAGACTTTGCTATCTTGCGACTTCATTTTATGACAGCGAACCCGGAGATTACACATCGGGATATACTTTACCCCAATCTGTTGAATATCTGCGTACTACTGCCGAGAGCTACGGACTTGACAATCTGATTTACGGAGTAGACGAGGGCAGAATACTCTGCGGAACAACAAGCGGAGCTGTTGGTAACGAGTTGCTGACAAGAATCTGCGGCTACACATATCAGGCATCCTATGATGCAAGACTTTACAAGCAGATGTTTGAAAACGGTATCGACTATTTTTCATCATGGGGTTATCTTTCGGGCGGTCTTTTAAGCGGTAATCCCACGGTGAGCTACTATACCGCAAAATACGCATCCGAATTTGAAAATTCTGCTCTTATTTCAACAAAAAAGAACGGCGGTCTGATTTTCGGTGCAGAGATTGATGCTGTTTCCGCTTATGACGATGAAACAGACACGCTTCGTATTATGGCTTACAACTTTAAAAATGAGCTCAATTACAAAAATGAGGCAACGCTCAATTTTGATATATCCGCACCCGAATTTGACGGTAAAACCGTTAATATCACAACCTATGTTATAGATGATGATTGCAATTATTTTGATGAATGGATAGAGGACAGGAAAACATACAGCATAGGCGACGATTGCTTCGCATGGTCACCCGATGACCCGCAGATTGACAATCCCACCACCCTTTCAGACGAATCCGCAAGACAGATTTATTTTGATGAACTTTACAAAAAATATTACGAATGTTCAAAGCTCACTCCGAAAACAAGCGAAATGACTGTTACGGACGGTAAAATAAAGCTCAACATAACACTTGATCCTCATGCAGTAGTATTTTATGAAATTACTGCCAAGAATTAATAATATGGAAAATATACCCGTTATTTTACTCTTTGCAATTACCCTTGCGGCAAACCTTACGGGCGGACTTTTCAGGGCATATTACAGCAAAAACATATCCTCATCCGTTGCAGGCTATCACCTGTTTAACGCTGCTGTTGTGCATTTAACAATAATTTATCGGAATATCAAAGTGATAATCGTAGGGAGCGACGCCCTCGTC
>CAZBVV010000093.1:0-6936 GCA_964495345.1 uncultured Eubacteriales bacterium | reverse complement strand
GATTACTGCCTTGATGTAACTGAACATTTTGTGTCTTGCGGATTGCCCGTAAAATATCTTTCACCCATTAATGAACCTGTATGGATATGGATAGGCGGGCAGGAGGGCTGTCATTACAGTCCGTGGAGTGCAGGCAAAGTGATGAAATGTTTTGCAGACGAAATGAAAAACAGACCTTTGTTAAAGGATGTAAAGCTGTCGGGTGTGGAATCAGGTGATATAAGGTGGTTCAACAAGAGTTACACAAGGGCTTTAATGAAATATAAAAGTGTCCGTGAACGGATCGATTCCGTTGATGTACATTCTTATTTTCTTAAATTTCCCATCCCTCTTCCTGTAAAATTTATGGATGACCGTCACGGATTTTTACGCCGTTACAGAAAATGGCTTGATAAAAATTATCCCGATTTGCCTGTTAAAATGAGCGAATGGTGTCATATGCAGGGCGGCAGGGATAAAACAATGAATTCCGCTTTGGTAATGGCAGACGTAATGTATAATGATATATCAATTCTTAACGTTACATCATGGCAACATTGGATTGCCGTTTCCGAGGTTGATTACTGTGACGGACTTATTTACATAAATCTCGATAATAAAACCTATGAAATGACAAAACGCTATTACGCAACAGGCAATTTTTCAAAATACATTCCTTACGGTTCAAAACGCATTGATATTTTATCGGATGACAGCGAAGTAAAACTTCTTGCATTTGACAGCGGTGAAAATATCATCATTATTGCAATAAACGGTACGGATAAAGAAAAAACAGTTTCAATACCTGACTGTGAAAAGGCGGAAATTATTGTTACCGATAACAACAACGACCTTGCAAAATTCATTTTTGAATCAGATAAAACGGTTATCACTCCAAAATCAGTCAACACAATTATATTGAAAAGGAAGTAATCCCATTGAATATAAAGAATAAAGCCGCAGAGCTTGTTACAATGCTGAAAACTAATTGGAAAACTCCTGCCGAGGGCAGATATATGAGCATAAAAGAAATTGCATCTCTTTCGGGCGGCGGTATCGGTGTGCGTCTTGTATCCCATTGTATATCACAGATGATAATTTCAACAGGTAATACTCTGCTTGGTAACACTATCGGTATTTCTCCCGGTGCACTGTATATCATTTATATCATCAGTCTTATTACAAGTATTCCTCTTACTGCATTAAGGGCAAATATTATAGATAATACACGCAGTATGAAAGGTAAATACCGTCCTTACATTGTAACAATGGGAATACCCAGCGTTATTTTAGGTATCGGCTTTATGATGATGCCTTATGAGAGTATGTCACTTATTACAAAATGTATAACGGTGATGCTGTTTAATATGGGATTTCAGTTTTTCTATAATTTCTATCTTGATTCCTACGAAAGCATTATAAATGTGCTTTCACCTAACAGTATTGAACGCTCCGATGTGCTTTCCGTAAGATGTATTGTAGAAAATCTCTCACCCTCAATAGCGAATATCTTTTTCCCCATTCTTGCCAAATGGATAACAGGCGAAGAAACTCTTTATGACCTGCGTGTTTATCAAGTGGTTTTTCCTTTGATGATATTTGTAGGTTTTCTTATATCAATAGTTGTGTATGTCAATACAGAAGAACGCATCGTTCAGGCAAAAACTCATGTTATCAATATTAAGTTTTCTGATGCATTGAGAGCAGTTGCAAGAAATAAATATTTCTGGGTAATTTCTCTTGCAGGCTGGTTGGGATTTCTTGAAAGTGCATTTGGCAGTATTATGGGCTGGATGTACAATTATCAGAAACCCTGTTCTGCTGCTCAGTATGCCATAATAACAGCTATTGCAGGTAATGCCTCATTTTGGCCCAATATTGTAGCTCCTTTTGCAATAAGAAAATACGGTAAAAAGAAAATTCTTGTTTTTACCAACATTCTTAATATCGGTCTTATTGCATTTATGCTTCCTGTTGTACGCATGACGGGTTCTGCCTATATAATATGGATTTTGCTTGTATGTATATTTGTAAATCAGTTTATTTCTTCACTCGGTCACTTCCTCACACCCTGTGTGAATGCAGATATAAGAGATTATCAGCAGTATATTTCGGGCGAGAGAATAGACGGTATGTTTTCGGCTGTAGGTCTTATCGGTAATATTATATCTGTTGCAACAGGCTCCGTGCTTCCGATGATTTATTCAAAAGCCGGTCTTAACCAAGCGACTGCAATCTCTTTGGGATATGATGGCTCCAATGTTTATGATGTTCTTTATAATCACGATTATTTTGTAAGTATCAGTTCCGTGTTGGTTATCGCATCCATAGTTGGTGCTGTGATGAATGTTATACCTTATTTCTTCTATAATTTTACCGAAACAAATCAGAAAAGCGTTGTAAGCGTACTCAAAATAAGAGCGATGTTTGAGGATTATAACAACGGCAACCTTGACAAGGAAAAACTTGCAGAAACCATTGAAATTATCAGAGAAGCAAGGTTGTACGCCGATAAAACACCGCAAATACCCGATAAAAACGCAATCCGAATTGCTAAAAAGAGAAAAGATAAGGATGCTGTCCGTCAGGCAAAGGCGGCGTATAACGCACAGCGTGAAGAAAACGAAAAAATTGAGATAGCGGCGTTTGTTATGGCTGAAATTAACAGATATTCTACCGAATACGGTAAGTTTGAGCTTTCTGCAGCACGAAAAATTCTTGGTGCAGGTATGGACGGCTATTCTCAGATTGAAATTTTTTCAAAAACAAATATTAAGGCTATGCCCAAAACAACACGTGCAGAAAAACAGGCAAGAAGTGACTGTTTAGCTCTTTTGAGAGATATAAGAACCGCAGAAAAAACAAGAGCAAAACATTTCCCAGACGGTATAAGAGTGTTTGATACCTCTGTTTTTGAAGTTCTTTTTAAACAGGAAGATGAAATCGAACAGGCTATTCACGATGCATTAAAATCTAAAAAAGCCGCTGCCGAGCGAAACGAGGATGTTTCCGTGTTCAATCAGAGCATAAAAAACCTTCGCCGCCGTAAAAAGGATGTGCAGCTGCAGATTAAAAAAGCAACCGATGAAAATTCACTCTATTACAGAGCAGTAAAGCCTTATCTTGATGCAAAACGCACTATTGAAAGAATGGAAAATTATTCGGAAATTGATAAGCTTGAGGTGATGTTTGCACAGAATGTTTAACAATATAAAAGTTTTTGTGATTACATTGATTTTTACCCGACTGAATGATATAATGATAATGAATTATTGTATTTCAATGGAATAAGGAGATATTTCATTATGAAATTTATGGACTTTTGTGCAGGAATTGGCGGAGGCAGGTTAGGGCTTGAAAAAAATAATCTTGAATGCGTAGCACATAGTGAAATAGATATGATACCTAATTATACATACAGATTGTTTTTTGGAGAAGACGAAAAAAATTACGGAGATTTAATGTGTATAGACACAAAAACTCTTCCGGATTTTGATATTTTAATTGGTGGTTTTCCATGCCAAACATTCAGTATCGTTGGAAAAAGAGCAGGTTTTGCCGATAGCAGAGGTCAAATTATTTATGGGTTGATCAAAATATTAGTAGAAAAAGACATACCATATTTTATTTTAGAAAATGTAAAAGGATTAGTTAATCACAACAATGGCGAAACATTAAAGGTTATATTGGAAGAACTTAATAACATTGGTTATTATGTTGATTATAAAGTCCTTAACTCTGAAAATTATGGTGTTCCGCAGTTTAGGGAAAGAATATACTTTGTTGGTATAAAAAAAGCTTTGTTGAAAAAGCCTTTTGAATGGCCCATGCCAATAAAAACCCCGGATATACAAGATTATCTGATTGATACAGACAATGAAATTTTAAACTTTGATAATTGTACTTGGCAAAAATATTTAAACAACAAATACAACAAAGGTAAGTTTGATTTTGAAAAACTGTTAATGGAAGATTATTTAGTTTTAGATTGGAGACAAAGTGATTTAAGATTGTATAGGGGAAAAACGCCAACACTAAGAACCGGCAGACATGGGATATTATATGTAAAGAATGGTAAGCTAAAGAAACTAAGCGGTTATGAGGGATTGCTCTTGCAAGGTTTTCCGAAAGAGCTTGCAGATAAGGCAAAAAATGCAAAAATCAATAATAACAGATTATTATCACAAGCAGGAAATGCTATGACCGTTTCAGTTATTAGTGCCATAGGAAAATCTCTTTTGGCTTGTATATAGGAGATTGAAAAATGAAAGATTTAGTTCTAAGAGGTTCGCAAACTGCTAAAAACGGTTTTAAAAATGAAAAGGAAATAGCAGATAAGTTTAATCATTGGGAAACAGATGCGGAAGCAAAACAATGGTTAGCTATTATGCAATATGATTTGAATGATATAGAGTATGTAAAAGCAGTTGTTTTAACCGGGTATAAAGCTGATATAAACGTTCAAGTTCAAATTAAATTAAAAAGTGCAGTTGATACAGAAAATATACAAGTAAAATTGGTAAGTAATTCAAGAGGGTTTAATCAAGTAGATAAAAGGTGGTTATCACATTATAAAGCTCTTTGGAATATTCCGGATGATGTGTATGAAATATTGGAATATTTTACCGGTGAAAAACCACCTTATAAGACAAATACAAGAGACACAAGAAGAATGTTTTTGAATGAAATGGAAAAAGAAAAACAAGACACCGTTATAAAATGGTTTGAACAAAACAAAACTTTGATATTAAGTGATATTATCAAAGGAAGAGGACAGTTCGCAGCCGAGTGGGTTCTTGTTGCACAAAAGGTAGAAACAAATAGTAGATGGGTTTTGAAAAATATAAATGAAGTTCTGCAACATTATGCAATTGGTGAAGTCCAAGTGTCACCACGAGGAAGTATTACATTGGGAAGTGTATTGATACAAAGAAAAGGTGGAGACGGTGGCAGAAATACTGCAAAAATGTTGCAGTTTAAATTAGACCCAACAAGTTTGTTTGATATATAAAAAGATTCCTGCCCCTCAATAAAAAAAATTATTCTACATAAAATAAAGTTATAGGAATTATTGTTAAAGTTACAGGAATTATTGTTTATCGTTGACAATTTCAAATTAATGTTATATAATCAAATATATTCCAATCAGGAGGTTATCTTATGAAAAAGAGTTACAAAAGAATTGTTGCAATCGTTCTTTGTGTTATGATGATGTTTTCCTGTATTTCCGTATCATCTTTTGCGGCAGAAACAACAGAAATTTCATTTTCATCCATCGGCGATTCAATTTCAAAAGGTTTTTACAACACACTTAACGGTATTGTTGAAGGACTCGTAAGTGCAATATGTAAAATTTATCCCAATCCCCCAAGCTGGATGAATCTTGAAGATTACGACAGCGAGGAAATCGGTTTTCTTCCCGGTCATGAAACATATCAGACCGAGGCAGGCGAGGATAATTATTGGTCATTGGGTTATGCAAGCGTAAGCATCGTACCCGAAGATGTTGATTCCGGCAACTATTATCTCGGTCGTGACCTTACCAACAGAAACGCTAAGGGCGTTTATGACGACCAGAGAATCCGTGTTGCAGTTATTGACGATAACAGCGGTGAGGGTGCAGTTGTTATAGGTTCTGTTGACGCTCTCGGTGTTACATCTACTGACGCAAGAGCTATCCGTACAGCTGTTATTTCATATTGCGAAGAAAACGGAATCAACGTTGCAAGCGTAAACATCTGTGCAACACATTCACATTCTGCTCTTGATACACAGGGCGTAAGTACGGAATTTTTCAAAAAGCTTGCAGGTAACATCTTCTACAATGCTCTGGGTAAAGAGAAATCACTTCCGGGATCTGAAACAGCAGATTATTTCAAATCCAACTTTATTTCACAGTCTGTTGAAGCAGTAAAGGCTGCTCTTGCTGATATGGAAAAAGGTACACTTTCATTTGCATCAATCGACTGCTCGGAAATCATCCATGATAAGAGAGATCTTATCTCAAAAGAGGATATCCCCGAAACTGCAGCATTCAAGTTCGTTTCAGAATCAGGCGAAGAAACATATATCGCAGATATTTCCTGCCATCCCACATCATTCAGTGCAAGCAACGGTCTTGTAAGCTCTGACTACATCTATGCTCTTGATAACTATATCAAGGCAAACACAAACGGCAATTTGGTTATGATTGCAGGTGCTCTCGGTCAGCTTTCAAGAGATATTGAAGTTGATACAACAGGTATGACAGAATGGGAAGATATGGGAGCAGAAGCAAAATATCTCGGTGAAGCTTTCGGTGCATACATTGTTAATGCTCAGTACGAAGAACTTGCTCCCGTACTTAACGTTACACACAGAGAGTTGTTCGTATATCCCGAAAACAGCATTCTTACTCTTGCTTGCGAAATCCGTCTTGTTAACAACAGATGCTTTGTTGATAACAACGGTGCTGTTTGCATGGCAACAGAAATGGGTTATGTTGAATTCGGTAATGCAGTTGGTCTTGCATTGTTCCCTGCAGAATTCTATCCCGAAACTTTCTGGGGTAACGATATTACAGGTAACGTAACATGGGACGGCACCGAATGGCAGTACGACAGCCTTCACGATTCAGTTGACGGTGTAAAGGTTTACTGCGTAAGTCTTGCAAACGATGAAATCGGCTATGTTCTTACAGATAACAATTTCGCATTTATGGGTCACATCATAGGTGATGAAATTGCAGATGAGGTTCTCTCCGTAGGTAAGCACACAGGTTCATTCCTTGTTGGTGAATACTACGAAATGATTGAAGATTATGTAAAATAAAATTAAGGTCGGGCAGAAATGTCCGACTTTACTTTTGCATTTTTATGGTGTATAATTATTGAAATTGCTTGTTTGCTAAACAATAATTTATCGAATTAACAATGTACAATGTATAATGTACAATGGTGGAAAGGGCTCTGCCCTTTA
>CAZBVV010000092.1:0-6937 GCA_964495345.1 uncultured Eubacteriales bacterium | reverse complement strand
GTTAAAACAGATGGATCAACCATACAGTATGCAACAAAAATATAACCGTTCGGTTTTGTTATACGGATTGCCTCCGACAGTGCTTTTTTCTGTTCTTCAATCGTATACAGATGATACATCGGACCGAGCAAAAGTGTTACATCGTAGCTGTTATCGGAATACTCACCCATATTGATTGCATTTCCTTGCTTAATACTGACTTTTTCATTCGGTTGAGTTTTGCTTTTAAAAATCTCAATGTTATGCTCAATGAGTTCAACCGCATCAACTGAAAATCCCTTTTGGGCAAAATAATGTGAATATCGTCCCGTACCTGCACCGATTTCAATGATTTTCATACCGTCTTTCAGATACTTTTCAATGTATTTCACGGTTGTCAGAAATTCAATTCTTCCGTGCTTTGACAAAAGACGGGAATCCTCATCAATACGGTTATAGAAATCGACAAGATGATTACCTGTTTTCACAGGTTGCTTCTTAAAAAATTTGTTTTTAATAAAATCAAATAATCTCATAAAAATTCTCCTTTTTGATATAAATATAAAAAAATTAACGGTGTAAGTTTCTGCAGCAACTTACACCGTTATAAACATATGGAAATATAATTTTATCTGTCCAAATATGAATATAGAGGTATAAGCCTGCCAAGTGATGAATGAGAATCATCCTGTGCAAGCCACTGCATATCCATATCAAAACTAAAAACAAGATATGTATTCATAACAATTTACCTCTCTTTATATTTTCGTCACTATATCACATCGATTTCTAATTGTCAAGCATTAAATAAAAAAATATCTGTTAAAATGTTTTTACATATACCTATTTTGTGCATACATACATGAGTTAGTGGTAAAGTAACACCTTTTTTGATTCCAATTGATTTAAGTTCAAGCTGAACATCAAAATACGGAGCTGTCGTACCTCTGCATCTCAGATGAAACGGCGGTGCTGCAACTCCTGTCTCATATTGACTTTGCCGAAACTGCCACAGAGCACCAAACGGGTTTTCAATTTTTGTTTCAATTATTTTTGTTATGTTCATTATTAAGCTCCTTTTATTGATTTAAAAAAAATTCTCCAAGTTGTCAAATTTTCTGCAATAATTATGAGTTCAACAATCGGTAAGCAAATAAACTATTGCCAAAAATCAATTCATAACTTATAATATCCGTATAATCAACCACAGTTATTTCTTACAGTCAACAGGAGGCAAAAAAATGAAGATAATGACATTCAATATCCAACACTGTCTGGATTACAAAAAACAGGTTATTGATTTTGATTTATTTGCAGATGCGATAAAAAAATATGATATTGATGTGTGCGGACTTAATGAAGTCAGAGGTGAGGGTCCTGTTAAGGATTACACCGATCAGACGAATATTCTTGGGGACAAGTTAGGATATTACCGTTATTTCGGTGAAGCCATAAAAGTCAAAAAAACTTCACCCTACGGCAACGCAATAGTCAGCCGTTATCCCATTAAATCTGCCGAAACAATAAAAATTCCCGACCCGTTTTTTAAATTTGAACCAACAGCTTATGAAACAAGATGCATCATAAAAGCGATTATCAATATTGACGGCACAGATATATGTTTTCTTGTAACTCATATGGGGCTTGCAAAAAGTGAAAGAAAAAATGCAGTAAAAACACTATGCAAAATACTTGATGATATCAACATCCCTGTAATTCTTATGGGAGATTTTAATGCCGAACCCGATGACAAGGTTTTTGCACCGTTATATGAAAGACTTTATGACACACAGAAAAAATCGGTAAATCCCGAAGTTAAAACATTTCCCTCAGATAAACCCCGCATAAAAATAGACTATATATTTTACAAAAATCTTGACTGTATAAAAACTGAAACTGTTACGGAAGTTTTTTCCGACCATTTGCCGATAATTGCAGAATTTAACAAATAACAGGTCTTTCAAATATGAATATGATGATACCTAATAATTATCTTATTGAAAACATTGAACTTCTTGGCAGTGAAGAGAAGATAATATTCCACAGAAACGAATAATATCTTAAAATCAATTCAAAAACGATTAACCCATTTGATTTAAAATTGAATTAAATCAAAACAACAAAAACGGAGCTATCTCACCGATAAAGTGAAATAGCTCCTGATTCATTTAAGATGTCATTTTAATTTTACAGTTTTGAATAGCCGTAGCTGTTAATAAGAGCATCAAGCTTCTTTTTTTCTTTACACAGAGGGCATTCATGTGCAGGCACGGCAAAATAGCCGTCAAGGTCATTGGGGTTGAATACGCTGTCAACAACATATCCGCCAAATTCTTCCTGCGTTGAGAATATTGAGGCAACACCCACAACTTCACCGCCGTAATATTTAACTGCCTCAATAGCAGATTTTACTGTATTACCCGATGCAACGGATACTGCTAACACAAGTACATGCTTGCCGTTTATCATAGGCACAATATTATCTCTGAACAAAAGCTGTGAGCTGCCTGTCACTTCGGGTGTAACAACATAAATAGTCTGATGTGCATTTATATTCATAAAGTTGTTTTTTGTAAGCTCGTCTGCAAGGAACGCACCAAGTACTTCGGTACCGTCAAGGCAAAGAATTGTGTCTACAATTTTTGTATTATAATTATAATTACTGCAAAGCTCCTGTGCTACTGCTTTTGCTTCGGAAAGTCTGGATTTTTGAGCTGCAACATCAATATAATAGTTGCTGTGTGAATGGCTTGAAGCAAAATGCCCCTTTTCTGCACGGAGAAAAAGATCACGGCGTTTTGTTGCAATTTTAATAACTTCATTATTAGGCATTCAAAATACCTCCTCGATTTATTATGTGTACTTATTGTACAATAAACCGCAAAAAAATGCAAGTGTTTTTGAGCATTTTTATTATTTTTAAATATTACAAAATTTCGACTTAATCCGATATATTATTACCTACACACAATTACAAGGAGCTGTAAAAAACACAGCTCCTCCGTTTTTTTATTTTTATGGTTATTTTTTTAGTTTAAAAATTAAAACTCTTTATGTGTAGCCGTTTTTGCGGTCTACACTTTTTTTCATTCCCTTGCACGCTTTTATATTACACCTGACGGTAATTTGCCTTCGGGAATGTAACAGAGTAATGTACTTCCGTCGGCTGTTTTAAAGGAAACGAACCAACCCTTTGCCGTGTCATCCTGTGCATATACTGTGTAAGAGCATTTTAACAATTCATCAAGCACAGCAGTGTCTTTAATGACTTTGCCTTCAACCATTGAATCAAGAGTGCTGTCATACATTGTCCAATCCTGGTTGATTGTGGGCTTTGAAGAAGAATAAGCACCGAGGAACAGATTGGAGTATCTGTCTGCCATATAATAATATTGACCGTTGATTACCGTGTCATAGGCAGTCTGTGCATCAATGATTTCGGCTGAAACAAATTCGGGAGCAACTGTCATCTGCTCGTATATACCCATATCTTTAAGCATCTGAATCGTATTAGTCATATCCGTTGTGATATAGGTAAAGAAATAGGGCTGCCATGTGTCTGAGGGACAGAATTCCTGATACTTTGATGAGAAATCATTAATTGTAAATTCAGTCTGTTCAGGTGCTTCTTCAGCAGTTATTGATACTTCACTTTGCGGGAAGTATATAAAACCTACAGGGCTTTCAGAGGGATAATATTTTTCTTGTGCAGAACGGTTCACAAGGTCTGTGTAAAGAGCATCAAGCAGTTTTTCCTTGTCTGTTAAGGAAAGATTTGCTGTAAATGATTTGTTCTGATATTTGCCGTAAAATTCAACTGTGTAAGAATTTTTCAGTATTGTCTGTGCTTCGGCAAAAACATACTCGGCAGATTGTACATAGTTATCAAATTTCTTTATATCACCTTTGAAATAACTTTTGAGCTGTTCGTCATAGAAGTTACAATCCTCAAGATAAAGCATCTTTTTATATGCATCACTTGAAACGGAATCAAAGTTTCTCTTTATTGTATTGCCGTTTTTGAGTGTATACACAATTTGAACATCGGCTTCAACCGTTCTGTCATTTTCATCAGAATCGGCTATTGTCTTATGAACATCAACAACGGCTTTTATGTCATTCTCTGTGGTAAATTCACCTGCAAGACAGCCTGCTGCATAAAAATATCTGTAATCAGCATGATTCCACCAGCTGTCACTGTTAAACATGCCGTATTCCGCATTTGTACCGCCTATGGATATTGCAACACTTTTAATTTCAGAAATTTCGGGTATTTTTTGAGAAAAACCGAAAAATCCCGAGTTAAAAATAAATACTATTGCTACGGAAACCGCAATACCTATGGGTAATTTGTAAAGACCTTTTACAAACTTTTTCACATCTCTTAAAACAATGATTTCAAGCAGAAGATGAACTATTGTAAATGCCAACGCACCTAAGACGATGCCGAATACAAGCTCCTCAAAATAGCTGACTGCTATGCTGAATACGGCAAATGCTGTAAGAAGTGAAACTGCAGAGTTGAGATAACGGTTTGTGCCGATAAATCCGCAGATTTCAGCTTTTCTCCTGTTGAAAAACAGAACTGCAAGGAAGAAAACGGCAACGCAGACAGCAAGCCATAAAAGAGCATAAATGAAATTGGGAGAAATTTCGGGCATAACATCTTTAGGGTTATTTTTTTCCATAAATCCTATTTCATTCATCTGTGTTTCGCCCCAGAAAACAGGGCTTAAAAAGCTGAATTTTTCAGATAATACAGCAGTCTGATTAAGGTTATAGTAATTGTATTCATTTGCATAAAGAAAACTCTTGCCGTAGGGATTGCCGTAAAGGAACTTGTCCATAAGCACCTGAATGCTGTAAAGGAATATATCCGGTATAAACAGTATAATTGCGGAGAAAATTGCTGTTTCAAAGGTTGTACCCACAACTGCAAACACGGCTGATGTTATGGTGTAGGATGTGAATGCAGTAAGCATAAATTTGAACAGGTAATAAAGTACCGCTTTCATAAGTGTTGCGGAATAGCCAACTGTTGCAACGTTTGCTATGAAAGTTATGAGCATGGGAATGAATGTTGCAAGTGCAAGCAGTAAAAGACCCGAAAAATATTTTCCGCAGAAAAGCTTTGTTCTGGTAATACCCAAAGAGTAGTACACATTCACCATTTTCTTTGATGTGATGAAATTGAACATACATATTGCCGCTAAAACACCGCCTGCCGCAATAATCATGAGAAGCGGCTTTGACATATATGCACCGTCTTCAAAAATTATATAGTGATAAAAATTTGTCATGGGTTCGTAGCCTGTTATGTTACCCATATCATCATATATGGGTCTGTCAGTGAACAGATTGACAACGGAAAACATTGTTGTAAGAAAACCGATTGCACCGCACAGAATAACGGCAACAGCAGTTGTTATGCTTTTAAGTCCCTGTTTAAAGGTGAATAACATCGGTTTACGCAAGGATTGATTTGTAGTCATAATTTGCACCCTCCATTTCCTGCATAAATATTTCTTCAAGTGAAAGACTGATTTTCTCCGTAACGGCAGGAGATAACGCCTTTATCTGTTCTTCTGCTTCGTCGGTATTACCGCTTACGGTAAACATAGCAAGCTGACCGTCTTTTACAAGATTTTCACATTTGATATGTGCAAATTCCTCAAAAGTAAACTCTCTTGCAAATGCAAGACGGAATTTTGTCTTACCATAAGACAATTCATCAACCGCACCTGTTATTGAAATCTTTTTGCCGTTGATGATGCCGATATGGTCGCAGAGATTTTCAAGCTCCTGTAAGTTGTGTGATGAAATAATAACGGATGTGCCGTTTTCCTTTATGGTTTCTTTTAAAAGACCTTTCATAAGCAGACGCTTTTGCGGGTCTATTCCGTCAAAGGATTCATCAAGGAGTAACAGCTTGGGGTGTGTTGAGAGTGCAAGCACCATTTCTGCCTGCCTTTGCATACCCTTTGAAAAGCCGTTGATGCGTTTTTTTGGGTCAAGACCAAATGCCTCAACAAGCCTGTTGAATGTGCTGTAATTAAAGCGTTTGTAGTAGCCGTTGTAAAAATCAGCCATTTTCTTCATACTTGCGTATGGGCTGAAATATAAATCATCCGGCATAAAGAACAGTTCTTCTTTTTTTTGTGCATTGTTAAAAATATTTTCTCCGTCAAAAAGCACTCTGCCTTTTTCGGGCTTGTAAATGCCGGCAATATTTTTAAGCAACGTAGTTTTTCCTGCACCGTTATACCCCACAAGACCGTAAACAGAGCCATCATTAACCGTCAGTGAAATATCCTGCAAAGCAGTAAAATCGCCAAAGCGTTTTGTAAGTTTTTTTACCTCTATCATAGAATTAAACCTCCTTCATAATTTCATTATATTTGTAACGAACATAAAGTCAATCAAGTTTCCAAATCTTAATTGCATCTTTGCAAATTCTTAACAAATTGATATTTTACGCAAAAAAAGGAATCACACCATAAGATGCAATTCCTTAATTAGTTTAATTTGCGGCGAGTCTTTCTGCAGAATAGACTATATCAACGCTCTTTTTAAACAACAGATAGTCATACTTAGGACGCCAATCGTCACCAACTTCTGTACTGTTGAAAGCATCCTCACTTGCGGCAACATTGATTTGTGTAACACCGCAGAGATTGCCGTCGGATTTATAAACGGTATCCCAGAATGCGTGATGACCGATATGTTTTACACTTTCGGGAATGTAAACATAGGTTAAAGCCTGATTATAGCTGAATGCATCCGAGCCGATATATTCAAGACCGTCGGGAAGTGAAACATAAACCTCACCCAGTGCTTCAACAGAAGTGAAATGAGTATCGGTCACATCATCAGCTTTGTACGAATAAATTTCTGCAAGCTTGGGAATCTCAAAGAATCCCAATGTTTCAACTGTTTTAAGTCCCTGGGGAAGATAAAC
>CAZBVV010000091.1:0-7068 GCA_964495345.1 uncultured Eubacteriales bacterium | reverse complement strand
TTATACTTGATGAATACGAACCCCACGAACCCAGAACAAATTATTCGTATGTTTACGACCTGTAAACAATATTTTAATTCATAATTCAAAATGCATAATGCATAATTAATTTAGATTAAAAATTGTGCGTAAAGCTTGGATTTTTGGTGTTATAATTGGTTTAAAAGGCGAAGCCTTTTCCTTAATTATGAATTATGCATTATACATTATGCATTAATAAATTATTGTATACCGTAATATCTTCCACGCTGTCCTCATATTATTGAGTGACAGCATTTTTTTGGAGTGATATTAATGGCAGACGAAAAATATATTACTTTTCCTCACAATATAAATCTTGAAGAAAGACGGAAACTTTCCGTGTCGGGTGTGACTGATATCGGCAGTTATGATGAACAATCAATAATTGTTTATACCGAACAAGGCGAGCTTACCATAAAAGGCAGAGAATTGCACATTATAAAAATGAGTGTTGATGCAGGAGAATTGCTCGTTGATGGGTTGGTGACGGCTCTGGAATACGGAGAATTGCGTGAATCTTCAGGCGGATTATTTTCAAGGCTTTTTAAATAATGTTCATTACCGATGTAACCACTCAGCTAAAAAATATAATGCCTGCCGTCGGATTGGGATTCGTTCTTGGTGTTGTTCATTTGCTCATACGCATTGTACGTGCTCTCTTATCCGACAGCAAGGTGTTTGTTTTTGCAGCTGATGTGCTTTTTATCGTTGGCTGTACATTATCTTCATATTTGCTGTTGGTGGCTGTGAATAACGGTCATCTGTCATTTTATCTCATTTTAGCAGAAATTCTCGGTTATTGCTCTTTTGTATTTACTTTCGGTGAAATGATTTTTAACTTTTCTTTTCATATAATTTCGGTTGTAAAAAAGATTTTAAGTCCATTTTTGTTGCCTTTTAAGTTTGTGAAAAGGAAAATTAATGAAATCATGAAAAAAGATTCACAAAATATAGAAAATTTCAAAAATAAATTCAAAAAACTCTTGAAACCTCGTAATAAAGTGGTGTATAATAACAAAGATTGAAGGAATCAACTATATTTAAATCAAGCAAAACGAAAGGAAGATAAATAAATGGCTAAAATTAAGAATAAAAAGCCTTTGTATATTGGTATTGTCATAGCTTTTGTTTTGTATGTTGTTGTAATGAGTATCTGGTTAATTGTTCTTTCGGTTGAAAAAAAAGAGCTTGAAAATGAGTATAATAGTGCTGATGAAGAATTAACAATGGTCATTGAGGAAAATAAAGCACTGGAAGATATTTTAGCTGAAGAAGATGATACATCATTTGTAGTTGAAAATGCGCACGAAAACGATTATGTTTTTCCGGATGAGCGTGTTTACATAGTAGAATAATCCAACAGGAGGATATAAAAATAAATGCAGGTTAATATTGGTGAAATTTACGAGGGTAAAGTAACCGGACTTACAAATTTCGGAGCTTTTGTAAAACTTCCTACGGGAGAAACAGGAATGGTACATATTTCCGAAGTGGCAACATCTTATGTTCAGGATATCACAGAACATCTTTCAGAAGGGCAGGATGTTAAAGTAAAGGTTATGTCTGTAAACGAGGCAGGTAAAATCAGCCTTTCCATCAGACAGACATTACCGAAACCGGCAGAGAACAAAGACCGTTCTTTTAAAGGAGACAAAGCATCAGACCGCAGTAAATCTTCACAGCGAGGCAAAAGACCTGTACAGACATGGCAGGGTAATCATCATGAGGAAAAGCCCCAGTCTTTTGAGGATATGATGGCAAAGTTCAAGCAGACAAGTGATGAACGTCAGGCAGGTATGAAAAAACCTGCTGAGTCAAGACGTGGCGGCTCAAGACGTGGCAACAACGGCGGTAATAAGTGGTAATCAATAAGCGGAGGATTGAGTAGAATCTTCCGTTTTTTTGTTTATATTATGCATTTTTACATTTTTATTTTCAGTCTATTTTGGTAGATATATGTCTGTTAATTTTTTTTGTATTATTGTATAATTTTAACACTGCATTCTATTATTGAAGAGGTATAGTATGGAAATTTTTCAGTCGCAGATATTTATAAGAGCAGTCGGTATTATCGGTTTTATCCTTGGCGTTGCCGCTTTTCAGAGTAATAAACATAAAACGATAGTTGTAACGAAAATGGGTTCGGAAGCCGCTTTTACCGTTCAGTATTTTCTTCTCGGAGCACCAACCGGTTCAATAATGAATTTTATCGGAGTTGTGAGGAATTTTATATTTTATAAGCTCGTTGAAAAAGATAAATCCACAACCGTTGCAAGATGGATATTTTTAGGAATTTATGTTTTGTCTGCAATTATCACATGGGAAGGACCAACATCGTTGCTTCCTTTGGTGGGTAAGCTTTGCTCAACAGTCGCATATAGTATTGATAATCCTAAATTTATAAGATTGATTAATATTCCTACTTTGATTATGTGGGTGATTTATAATATAAGCTTCGGTGCATGGGAAGCTTTGCTGACAGATTCAATCAGCCTTATCTCAGTGCTTATAGCGATGGGCAGATTTGATATTGTTCCGTATTTTAAAAATAAAAATAAATCAGCTTAAATTGTTTAAAAATTACAATTAGCTATATTGACAATATGGCTGTGGTTGTATATAATAAATATATAGATGATAAATACGCAAAAGTAGGGGTTGATTAAAATGGTTATCGAAAAAGCTGTTACAATCAATGTCAGTTTTTTGCGTGAATTAAATTTGATTTCAACGGGGTATATACTCAAAATTATTCATATTTGTGCATGAGCTGATATTTATTGGCTTATGCACATTTTTTTGTGATGGTACATTTAACGGCGGAATATATGAATGGACGGTTTATGTAAGTTAGGAGATGAAATTATGAACAAAAAAATTGTTATTATGATAGTGTTAAGCATTTTTTGTTTAAGTTGTTCAGGGATATCTGTTTTTGCAAATGACGATACGGATTACCGTGAATTAGAGTCATTGTTTAATGGTGAAGAATGTGATTTGATTAATGATATAATAGATAACAGTTCTCTTTTTGAGGGTGGAATAGCAGCTAATACAAATACCTATTCAATCAATAATTCGTCGGACAATACCGTATATAAGCAGTATTCGCTGTATGCCGATGAATTGATTACTGCTGATGCTAACGGCGAAAAGCTGAGCAATTATTTATCTGACACTTACTGTTGGATTGTTGAAAAATCGGGATGCTTTGTAAAGGTTGTTTTTAAAGACGGCCAATGGGAAGCAATAGGATATGCTACCTATACGCAAGATTCAGACACTGATATTATTGATACTTCTGAGTTTGAACAAAAATTAAGCATCTTACAAAGCAAAAATGAGGGCGTGGATATTGATACTGCATTTTTTAATATTGCAGCGTACAAAACAAGCTTTGCATATATATCTGCCGGTGAGAATGAGTATCTTATTCCCTACGGAAGCAGACCTGATTTTACGGGGATGGAAAACGGAAAAGTGTACACTGTTGCACAAATTGCATCTAAATTAACTGCTCTTTCCGAGGGAAATGATGTTAATTCGGATATGAATGCCGGTGGTTTTGCATCTGCATCCGATGCAGACAGTAACAACAATATTAAATATGTGATTGTTACAGTTGGTATCGGTATTGTATTTTTGTTTATTATGTTTATTTTTATAAGAAAAAGAAAGGGTAAAAGTATATAAAATATCATCAAAAAGTATTTGACAAATCAAAAAGCATATGTTATACTATTGAAGCTACCGATTTCACGGAGCATGGAGTAAGCTCAGAGAGCATTCACCTGCCTTGCCCTGTGATTTGCGGCGGACAATATTTTAAATGAGGTGAAAATAATGACACAGGCAGAAAAGACTGCAATCATCAAAGAGTATGCTACTCACGAGGGCGACACAGGTTCACCCGAAGTACAGATCGCTGTTCTTACTAAGAGAATCAACGACCTTACAGACCACCTTAAAGAGCATAAGAAAGACCATCACTCAAGAAGAGGTCTTCTCAAGATGGTTGGTCACAGAAGAAACCTTCTTGCTTACCTTCAGAAGGTAGACATCGAGAGATACCGTTCTATCGTTGCAAGACTCGGACTTCGTAAGTAATTTCAGGAACACAGGGCGGCAGGCAGGAAAGTTTGCTGCCCTTAATTCAATTTTTAATGTGCAATCATTGTCGGGCAAGTCTTTGGCATATTTAATGTATAATGTACAATTCAGCGCGTATGAATATCGTATTCGGTGAATTGTACATTAACAGCGAGAGCTTGTCGGGCATAATAAAAATCAAAGGAGAAATAAAAATGTTCAACGATTTTAAAGTTTTTGAAACCGATTTCGCCGGCAGACCTTTTAAAGTTGAAGTTGGTAAAATGGCACAGCTCGCAGCAGGCTCATGTCTTGTACGCTACGGCGAAACAGAAGTTCTTTGCAGCGTTACTATGGCAGACAAACCCCGTGAAGGCGTAGATTTCTTCCCCATGTCAGTTGACTTTGAGGAAAAGCTTTATGCAGTAGGTAAAATCCCCGGCTCTTTCCAGAGAAGAGAAGGCAAGGCTAGCGAAAAAGCAACTCTCGCATCCCGTGTTATTGACAGACCTATCCGTCCTCTTTTCCCCAAGGATATGAGAAACGATGTAGGCGTTGTTGCAACAGTTATGTCTGTTGACCCCGATTGCTCACCCGAAATTACCGCTATGGTTGGTGTTTCAATCGCTCTTTCAATTTCACAGATTCCATGGGACGGTCCTATTTCCGGTGTATCTCTCGGTTATGTTGACGGTGAATATGTTATCAACCCCACAGCAGAGCAGAGAGAAAAGTCAGAAATGGCAGTTACCGTTGCTTCAACTGCAGACCTTGTTGCTATGATTGAAGCAGGTGCAAACGAAATTGATGATGACGTTATGTTTGACGGTATCATGTATGCTCACTCAGTAAACCAGCAGATGGTTGAGTTTATCAAGGGTATCCAGGCTGAGGTCGGTAAGGCTAAGGTTGATTTCCCCTCAAACGATCCCTCAGAAGAGCTTTTCGAGGCTATCAAAGCTTATGCTATTGATGATGTTAAGGTTGCTCTTGATACAGACGATAAGAGAATCCGTGACGAGAGACTTCTTCCTATTTATGACAGAGTTCATGCAGAATTTGATGAAAAATTCCCCGAAGAAGCAGATAAAATCGACGATTGTATGTACAAACTCCAGAAATACATCGTTCGCCGTTGGCTTCTTGACGAGAATAAGCGTGTTGACGGCAGAGGCATCAACGATATGCGTCCTCTTAACGCACAGGTTGACCTTCTTTCAAGAGTACACGGTTCAGGTATGTTCACAAGAGGTCAGACACAGGTTCTCACAGTTGCTACTCTCGGCTCGGCAAGAGACGCTCAGCTTCTTGACGGTATCGACGAAGAAGAAACAAAGAGATATATCCACCACTACAATTTCCCCTCATATTCAGTAGGTGAAACAAAGCCCTCAAGAGGCCCCGGCAGAAGAGAAATCGGTCACGGTGCACTTGCAGAGCGTTCACTTGTACCCGTAATTCCCTCAATGGAGGAGTTCCCCTATACAATCAGACTTGTATCCGAGGTTCTTTCATCAAACGGTTCTACATCACAGGCTTCCGTTTGCGGTTCAACTCTTGCACTTATGGCAGCAGGTGTACCCATTAAAGCTCCCGTTGCAGGTATTTCCTGTGGTCTTATCTCCGAGGGCGACAGATTCATGACCATGGTTGACATTCAGGGGCTTGAAGACTTCTACGGCGATATGGACTTCAAGGTTGCAGGTACAAAGAAAGGTATCACAGCTATTCAGATGGACCTTAAAGTTCACGGTCTTACTCCCGCAATCATCAAAGAGGCTCTTCAGAAGACACATGATGCAAGAAATCACATTATTGACAACGTAATTCTTCCCTGTATTGCAGAGCCCAGAGCAGAGCTTTCAAAGTATGCTCCCAAGCTCCTTTCAACTAAGATTGACGTTGATAAGATTGGCGATGTTATCGGTAAACAGGGTAAGGTTATTCAGAAGATTTGTGCCGAGTGTAACTGTAAGGTTGACGTTGAGGAAGACGGTTCAATCTTCATCACAGCACAGGATATTGAAGATGCACAGAGAGCACTTGATATTATCGAAACAATCGCTAAGGATCCCGAGGTTGGTGCAATCTACAAAGGTGTTGTTACAAGACTTATGTCTTTCGGTGCATTCGTAGAAATTGCTCCCGGTAAAGAGGGCATGGTTCACATCAGTCAGCTTGATGTTAAGAGAACGGAAAAGGTTGAGGATGTTGTTAATGTAGGCGACGAAATTATCGTAAAGGTTCTTCCTCTTGATGACCAGGGCAGACTTAACCTTTCAAGAAGAGACGCTCTTATTGAAGTTGAAGGTCTTGTTCCCGAAAACGAGCCCGCACAGGAAAGAAAACCCAGAAGAGATTTCAAGGGCGGCAAAAGAAACGGCAATAAACACCATGATTAATAAAAAAATTACTGCACCAATTTGAGTTGGTGCAGTTTTTTATGTCCTGAATTCGAAAAATTTGTGAACGGGCATTTCAAGTAAATCAGCCATTTCAAACAGTAAATCAAGTGAAACACCCGATGTTGCAAGCTCAATTTTGCTTACGGTTGTCCTGTCAATATCAAGTGCTTCCGCAAATTGCTCTTGCGTATAACCGTTGAGTTTTCTGTAATATGCAATATTTAGTCCTAATAATCTGTATTTTTCTTTTTGTGTACTTTTCATTTACATCACCATATAAATCATATATGATTGTTTGTATTCTTGACAGAGAATAAAATATATAAAATGTGGCTCGACATTCATCAAATTATGTGTTAATATGATAAAAAAGTTGTTGTTTTTAATCAATTATACTTGACTAGTCATATAATGATATGCTAATATGAAAATAAAGGAAGTGTTTGTTTATGAAAAAAATGGCAAATCGTTTTTTATCTGTAATATTTGCATTGATTATGGTAATGTCAATGGTTGTTGTTTCAGTATCTGCTGATGAAAATGAGAATGCAGA
>CAZBVV010000090.1:0-7167 GCA_964495345.1 uncultured Eubacteriales bacterium | reverse complement strand
TTACTGTTACTGCTGTTTACACAGCTAAGAAGTACACAGTAACATGGGTTGCTGATGATGAGACTGTATATGAAGAGCAGGTTGCATTCGGTTCTGCAATTCCCGCAAAGAATGTTCCTGAAAAGGTTGGTCATACAGGTGTATGGCTTGATATCCCCGCAACAATGCCTGCAGGTGACGTTACAATCACAGCAGAATACACAGCTAATACCTATTCTGTAACATGGACATTCACTTACGGTTCAGGTTCAGATCTTGCAACTTACGGTGATGATTATGCAGTAGTATTTGATGTTGTAGTTCTTCCCGTTGACGTAAGAATTACGGTTGGCGGTAATGTTCTTGAATCAGATTATTACACATATGATGCCCAGACCGGTGAACTCTTCATCACAGGTACTGCTATTATCGGCAATATTGCAATTTCCGAAAAAGCGGCTGAGGGATATCAGAATGTTGTAATTTCAGCAGTTAATGCAACGCTTACAAATACTACAACTATTATTGCAGAAGGCACAGCATTCCATACTCAGATTGTTCCCGAAGCAGGATTCCTTGTTCCCGAAACCGTTACAGTTTGTATTGACGGTGTAGAGCTTTATGATGGCTATACATATGATGCAAATACAGGTAGACTTACAATCAATGCTGAGGTAATGTACGGCGAGCTTTCAATCAGATTTGAATGTCCCGTTAACCCGAATTACAGCGGCAACACCGTCACAGGTGAGTGTGATTGTAATTGCCATAGCTCAAGTGCATTTGTAAGATTCTTCTTCTCTATAGCAAATTTCTTCCGCAGAATATTCGGTATGACTGAGTACCGTTACTGCGATTGCGGAACAGCTCATTGGTAATACCTCAAAATAAGAATTTCTCCCTAATGAAAATTAGGGAGATTTTTATTAAAAAGTAGTGCAAAACGGATAATATTATGCTATAATAATAAAAAACAAGGATGGTGCGTAATGAATCTGAAAGAAAAAATCACATCTGTTATGTACAGTGTAAAAAATAATTGGAAAACTCCTCAAAACGGCAGATATATGCCTTTGCGTGAAATTGCCGCTTATTCAGGCGGTGGTATCGGAGCATATATGATAATCACATTAGGTACTGCCTGTCTGCTTTCAACAGGTAATACTCTTATTTCCAGCACGCTTGGTGTTGATGCAACGGATATGTACATTCTTTATGTTATAGCTGTGCTTGCAAACATACCGTTGACGGGTATCAGAGCCAATATAATTGATAACACCCGTAACAAAGCCGGCAAGTACCGTCCGTACATAGTTTCCATGGCTATACCAACTGCAATTATTTGCGTTCTTATGGTATGGTTTCCGTATGACAAGCTCGAGTACATTATGCCCGACGGTTTGATATTTGGTGAAAGTTATGCCTACGTTGCAAAATGTACTTTGATACTTATTTTTAACCTTTTATTGCACTTTTTTTATTATTTCTTCTATGACGGATATGAAAACCTTATTCATGTTCTTTCCCCCAATACACAGGAAAGAGCTGATGTTGTATCAATTAAAAGTGTAGTTTATTCATTGGCTCCGTCAATTGTTCAGCTTATTACTCCCATTATCGCATCACAAGTTTTCCATACAAACTCAACCGACATCAGAGTTTACAGACTTCTGTATCCGATTCTCGGTGTTCTCGGTATTTTATTATGTATCATCGTTTATAAATATACGGAAGAAAAAATTGTTCAGGCAAGAACTCATGTTATCCGTATCCGCTTTATTGACGCCTTGCGTGAAGTTGCAAAAAATAAGTATTTTTGGATAATTTCTCTTGCAGGCTGGATAGGATTTCTTGAAACCGCATATCTTAATATACTTTATTGGCTGTATAACTACGGCGGTGTATGTTCAGGACCCACATTCGGCATCATCAATACCATCTACGGTAATGCTTCACTCTGGGGAATGCTTCTTGCACCTTTCTGCATAAGAAAATGGGGTAAAAAAGCCGTACTTATAGTAACCAACTTTTTAAATATCCTGTTTATTTTGCTTATGCTCCCCGCAACAAAGGAGATAAACGGAGCAACCATATGGCTTGTTCTGGGCTGTCTTTATTTGAATGGGATTATTGGTGCATTTGCTCATATTCTTAATCCTGCAATCCAGGCCGATATCAGAGATTATCAGCAATATAAATCAGGTGAAAGAATTGACGGTATGTTTTCTGCCGTAGCCACAATCGGTACCGTAATTACACTTCTTACATCTTCAATTCTTCCTGCAATTTACGAAATGGGCGGAATTACAAAGGAAAATGCTGCGGTTGTAACTTCCAACCCTGCAATACTTTCAAGAATGCTCGGTGACGGTAAGACAGTCGGTGAACTTCTTGCTGAGCAGTTTGCAAACGGTCAGAACAGCTACACAAATGCTTATTCAGCTCTGTACGATCCTGATATACTTCTTTCTTTACTTCATGTTCTTATAATCATATCTGCAATCGGTGCATTTATGAATGTTATCCCTTATTTCTGGTACGATTTCAACGAAAGAAAGCAGAAATCCGTTATCAGAGTTCTTAAAGTCCGTGCGATGTTTGAGGATTACGGTAATGGCGTATTAACTGATGCTGAATTGGTTGAAACTATCGACATTATCAGAAACGCAAGAATGATGTCAGTTGAATCTCCTAAAAAAATTGATAAAAAATCATATAAGTCAATTTCTGATAAGCAAAAACGAAAAGAAGCTAAAAAAGCATACAGAGCAGCTCTTGAGTTTAATGAAGAAATTGAAATATCAAAGTTTGTATGTGCAGAGCTCGACAAATTCTCAAATCCATTATACAAATCACAGATAAGTCAATGCAGAATCGTGTATCAGGCAGGTCTTGCAGGGTTGCTTGAAATGAATATGAACGATATAAACCATGAAATCAGCGAAGCCACAGCTATGCCTAAGTCTACTCCACAAGAAAAGGAAGCACGAAGCCTCGCTATAGAAATGGCTAAGAACAAAAAATACGCTAAAAAGGCAATAGCTAAACATTATTCTCACGGTGAGCATTTTGAAACGCCCGACTACAGCATTCTTGAAGGATATTATGCAACAGAAGATGCTTGTGATGTAAAACTCAAAGAGCTTTATCAGCAACAACATATTGCTAAGAAAAATAAGGATTATGCAAAGGTAAGCGAGCTGAAAAAGACTATTGCTGAGATTGAAGCAAAGAGAAAAGAAGCAAGAGCTATGGCAAAAGTTACATCTGATGCAATTTCCAACTTTGCCGTTGCAGCAAAGCCTTATCTTGATGCGGAAAGAACACTTAAACAGATGGAAAACTACTCTCGCATTGATGAGATTGCAGCAGAATATGATGCCGCAAAGATGCGAGCCGAAAGAGATAAAGCCACAAAAGCTGCGGATAATAATTAATAAACAGGAGATAAAAAATGACAAAATCTTTTGATAAAATGTATGAATATATAGATTCGGTATGTGATAAAATCCGGGATTCAAAGCTTCGTGAAATGTTCAGAAAATGCTATCTGAACACCCTTGAAACTACAGTTAAGTACGATGCAGACGGTAAAGTTTTTATCATAACAGGTGATATTGAAGCTATGTGGCTTCGTGACAGCAGTGTTCAGGTAAGTCATTATGTCCGTTTAGCAGGTGAAGATGCTGATGCAAAATCACTTGTAAAATCACTCATCAACAGGCAGTTTTCTTACATACTTACAGACCCTTATGCAAACGCATTCAATGAATCTGCAAACGGCAGGGGACATATTCACGATGAAACGATGAAGCTTGATATCGTGTGGGAACGCAAGTATGAAATTGATTCTCTTGTTTATCCTCTCTGGCTTCTTAACCGTTATTATGCAAACTGCGGCGATGCTTCGGTTTTTGATGAATTATTTTTTGATGCATATAAGGTGATACTTGATACTCTTGTTACAGAGCAGGATTACAAAAATTCCCCTTATTATTTCCGCAGAAAAGCAGACGGCGGAATTGATACTCTTGATAATAACGGAAAAGGTCCTGATTATGCATATACGGGAATGGTAAGGAGTGCATTCCGTCCAAGTGATGACAGATGTATTTATCCTTTCCTTGTGCCGGCAAATATGTTTATTGTTGCAACTCTTAAAGAGCTTGCAGATAACCTTAAAAAAGCAGGTGTTAATGACAGATATACTGATATTTCCGCAAAGCTGTGCCGTGAAATCGAAGACGGTATTGAGAAATATGCAATCATTGAAAGTGAAGAATTCGGTAAAATCTATGCTTATGAGGTTGACGGTTTAGGTAATACACTTCTGATGGATGATGCAAATGTGCCAAGCCTTCTTTCACTTCCGTATCTCGGCTATTGCGATAAAGAGGATGAAATGTATCTTAATACAAGAAAATTCGTTCTCAGTAAGTCAAATCCCTATTACTTTGAGGGTACAGCCGCTTGCGGCGTGGGTAGTCCTCATACTCCGAAGGACTATATATGGCATATAGCACTTGTTATGGAGGCTCTTACAAGCATAAAAGAAGAAGATACGCAGAGAATCTTGAATCTTCTTATGTCAACTGATGCAAATACAGGCTTTATGCACGAGGGCTTTGACTGTAATAATCCCGATAATTTTACAAGAAGCTGGTTCGCATGGGCAAACACGCTGTTTGCAATATTCGTTATTGATAAATTAATGTGACATTTTTTTCAGCATCCTAAAGGGTGCTGATTTTTTTGTGTCAAAAATACACAAATTTTAAATCATTATGAATTATTATTAAATTTACACTATATATAATTGACATTTCAATATCATGAATATATACTAAAAATATAAGGACAAGGGGTGATACCAATGGTTTAACAGGTGAAAAACTATATGCGTTTTTACGAAAGGAGAATAATAATGTCAAAAAGTTTAAAATTTGTAACTAAAGTCATTTCTCTGTTTTTAAGCGTAATACTCATTTATGAAATCTCGCCTGTTAATGCAATAGCAACGGATGTTATAAATTCAGAAAATAATAACATTCAAGCTGAATATGATGATAACGTAAGCTTTTATTACGGTTCACACAGTCTTGATGCAGGCAGAGCAGGAACAGTCAGCGTTAATGATTATACATTGACGGAATCGGTAATGGTTGGTGTGTTGAGTATTGACGGATATGTTTCGCCCGTAAGCATTTCGATGCGATATAACTCAGCCGAATACCGTTTTTCCGATGACCTCATTGATTACACGGCAACTGCATACGGCAAGGGTTGGCTTACCAACTATAACATTTGTATCCGTGAGTTGAATTATGAAAACACATCATATCTTGCATACCTTACGGGTAACGGTTCGGTAATTCTTTTTGAACAGGCTGAAACAACAGATACTCATGTAAAATGGACGGCTGTATCTGAATATTACGATATATATATTTATGAATACTCCGACGGCTATGAGTTGTTCAACAATACGCTGATTTACAGCTTTGATGCACAGGGCAGATGTGTAAAAATTCTTAATACCCAAGGTAACACAAGTATTGATATTGAATACGGTTCTGTATTTGAAGAAATATCAAAAATTACTGACGGTGTGGGTAACGAATACCGCTTTACATATACCGACGGCAAGCTTTCAAAAATCAAATGCTACACAGCAGATAATACAGAAATTATTGCAGGTGATGATGATTTTTCAGCCCCGCTTGAAATCAGTTTCACATACGAAAACGACAGACTTACGCAGGTTACGTTCCCCGACGGTAAAGCTGCCACTTATGAATACAGTCTTCTCGGCAAGCTCAACACCGTTAAAAATATTGATGGCTACAAGGTTGAATTATCCTACACAGCTGATGCAGTAAGCAAAATAGCGGAATATGCACTTGATGAAAACAACGAATACACCGCAGGCAATTACGTCAATATTTCATCTGACGGCAACACACGAACTTTTACGGACAACAAAGGTGACACACAAATTAAGACCTATGACGATTACGGCAATATACTCACTATTGTTGACGGCGAGGGCAATTATCTTTACGGTGAGCCGGAAGAAGATGAAGAAGAATCATCCGAAATTATCCCCGAAGAAGAATCTTCTGAAATATATGAAGAAGAAACCTCGGAAGAATACTACGAATCTCTTTGTCCATGCGAAAACTGCACCGAATGGGAGTGCGAATGTGAATGCGAAAGCGAAGAAGTATGCACATGTATACAATGTAAACGCTATTCGGACACATCAGAGGATGCACACGGCAACATTCTTTCCGAATCATCCTTCGACGGCACAAAGACAATGAGCTCCGTTACAACTTACACATCAAACGGAAATTATATGGCGTCTTCCGTTGACACATCGGGAAATACGGTGTATTATATATATGGAGAAGACGGATTCCTCGATTCAATGACAAGCGGTGCTTCAACGGTCAATTTTGCCTACGATTCAATGGGTAATCTTATTGAATTATCACAGCTTAACAGTATAGAAGACTATGTGTTTACAATGTCAAATCAGTACACATACACCAATGACCGTGTAACATCAATTACCCATAACGGATTTTCATATAATTTCACTTATGACGAGTGGGGTAATCAGCTGACCGTAAGCGTGGGTGAGCATCAGCTTGTAGGCTATGAATACGACTACACAAATGATGACCGCTTAACAAAAATCAACTATGCAAACGGTCAGAGCGAAACATATACTTATGATGCTGACGGCAATATCACCGCCATATCACACGACGGCGGAGAAACAGCCACCTACGCATTTACTTATAATGCTGACGGTGTGCTTACAACCGTAACGGATAACAGATGCGGTCTTGTAACGACATATTCGGACAGCGGAACTCAAATCCGCACAACAGATAACGAGCTTGTTTATTCATCCGTATACAACGAGGACGGCACACAGACCGAAAACGTACTCGGTAATGCAATAACTTACACCTATAACAGCGAATATAATCAGGTAACAGGTAAAACAGTATCGACAAAAGCATTTGATACGGAATATGCATATACTGACGACGATATTTTATATGCATATGAACAATCCGTTGATACATCCGTTACAACAGACTGGTTCGGCAGAACGGAAAGCAAAACAATTGATATTGATACGCTAAAAACAACCGTTGAAACAGAAGAAACATC
>CAZBVV010000089.1:0-7459 GCA_964495345.1 uncultured Eubacteriales bacterium | reverse complement strand
TTCCACAATTATGCATTATGAATTATGAATTTTGAATTATTTGAGATAAATTATTGTTTTTCTTTTTTATTTTTTTTACATACAGCAAAGCATATATAAAATACGGCTAAGCTCACAATCATAATTGCAGGTTCAAGGAGTCTGCCCTCATTCCACAGCGAAACAAATCCCTCTGCGGTAAACAGCTCTTTATAAGGGAGATATACGAGTGTATCTCTTGACTGTTCACCGAAGAAGAAATACATAAAGCTTGCAAGAGCAATATAAATCGCAAGTGCCTGTGAGCAGAATTGCTGTAAGGGTTTATCCGAGGGGGTAACAAGACCTTTTATTTTCATATTCTTCTTTACAATCAACAGACAGGGAACAAATGCAATTATGCTCATTACCACGGTTACGATTATTTCTATAGTGTCGTCATCAATAAAGAACTCAGTAAATCTCAAGCCGAAAGTTCTTGAAAGCATTACACCGAATGAGAATAAAAATGTAACAAAAGTATTATATAAAAAGCTGATTTTCTGATTTTTGAAAAGAGGAGAATACTCATAGTTTTCTTCGCAGTCTGTAATCTTTTTCGGCAGAAGAACAAGCAGAAGCATAATTCCCAGACCGAGGAAGAATCCCGTAAAATACTCCCAAAGTCCCCATGCGTTTGCATCAATAAATGCGGGAGAATTAACACCTGCCAATATACCTCTGTCGGAATTGAGTATAAGAGGAATATCCGCAAGAGTGATTGCAACTGCACAGATTCCATTAATTGCAAAAGAAATACCTGCAGCAATTTTATCTTTTAATGCAAATCTTATAACGATTGACGATGCCAAAGCACCAACAGCACTTGAAATAACCTTGATGCTTGTAAAATAGTTACGGCAGAAAGGTATGGGTTTTGCAAATGCGGCTGAGCCTAATTTTGTTATAAAAGCTTTCATTGGTGACATATCGTAGCCTGCATCGGCAAGACCTGATGCCGCACCCTCAACAGCCTGAGGATTAATAAGCTTTAATACAGGATGTGCTACCGTTATGCTTGCAAGAAGCATTACCACATAATATGTACCGATGAAAATTGCATAATCTTTGAGCTTATATTCTCTTTCGGAAAACAGTATACCTATTGCACAGGCAAAAAGAGGCAACCAGCCGAAGCCTAACAGGAGCATAATGGAAATACCGCTGTAATTACTTATTTCAACACTTCGATAAACTTCTTCGCCCGTAAAATACGCATTACTTGAAAGATAACCGCTCATCTGTGAGTTAAGAGTACCCCATCCGCCTGCGGTAATAGCCGCAAGACCTGCCGTTATAGGTATCATTTCAAAATTCATCTTTTTGCGTTTGCCGTAAAGTGCAAAAATCAAGAGCACCAGCGTAAGAGCTACGCAGAACATACCCCATTTTGCACCAAAGCCGTGATTACCTCGCAATCTCCACATAAGTCCGGTCATAAACGCACCCGTGATGACTGCAAATACTTTTTGAAAGGTGTTAAGATTTTTTGCGTTTGTCATTGTTTTTTTCTCCTATCTTATCTGCAAATTCGCTGAAAAATGCCGAGCCGAGAATAAGAATTCCGCCGATTACCGAAAACAGAGTAAGGCTTTCTTTTAAAAACAGCACCGATGCAAGAATTGACACCGCAGGGTCTATGTAACTGAAAATTGCCGATGTCTGTGCTTTGATATTTTTAAGTGAATTGAAATAGAGTGCGTATGCAATACCTGTGTGGAGTATTCCGACGCAAAGAAGAAGAACAACCGTTTTCGTATCTGTTTTAAAGGAAGAAATGTCCTGAGTCAATGCAATATAGGGAATAAGTACCGTTGCCGCAGACAAAAGCTGTACAACCGTTCCGTCGTAAGAAGATATGCTTTTGAGTTTTTTCGTCGAGAGCATATAACAGGCATAAAACACCGCCGCACCTATACCGAAAAGTATACCTTTTATATCCCATTCTTCGGTTTTGCTTTCAAAAATGCCCGACACAAACAGCATACCCGTAAGTGATACAACAATGCTTACACCCTTTGCAGGGGTGATTTTTTCTTTTAATATAAACGGTGATGCGATAATTACAAACACGGGTGCAAGGTAGTAACATATGGTTGCAACGGCTACCGAGGTGTATCTGTAGGCTTCAAAAAGCAAAATCCAGTTCACACCTAAAAATATGCCCGACAGAAAAAGCACCACGGCGTTATTTTTTATATCGCTGAAAGATATTTTGGTTCTTTTAAAAAGCAGAACAAGAAGTATGAATATCGCACCGATAAAGCCTCTTGCCATGGCAATTACAGCCGACGGTAAAGGAATATATTTTACAAAAATACCCACCGTGCCGAAAATCAGCATGGACGCAATCAGTTGCAGCTTTGCAGAGGTTTCTTTTTTCATAAGTTCTGTTACTCCTTTTTAACTTTAATGAAAATATATCAAATGTATAAAGAAATGTCAACTTTTGCAAAACCACAATTATGGTATGTTTCAAAAATTCTTTTCTGCTCCCTTGAATAATAAATAAAAATATGATAGACTAAAATCAAGGATTAATGTTTAAATGGAAGTGATGCTTTGAAAACTACTTTAGAAGAATTACTGAAAATTAAATCTAATGGTAAAAGCAAATACTTTTATAACATTATGCCTATTGAAAATATACCATCCGTTGTTGAAAATGGTATATTAAGTTATTACAATTCCAAATCATACAAGCATACTTCTATAGCACTTGAAGGCGTGCAAGAGCGACGAGAAAAAGTAAAAATACCCAACGGCGGACATCTGCACAGTTATGCAAACTTATATTTTACATATCATAATCCAATGATGTACCGACGTAAAGATGAGGCTGAAGAATTATGCATTTTAGCCGTAAATACATCAGTATTAAATATCGACGGTTGTGTACTTTCAGATCAAAATGCATCAACAGACCTTGTTAAATTTTATACGCCTGAAGACGGCTTGAATAATATTAAGTTCGATTTGATTTTTGCTGAATTTTGGAATATTGGGGACTCTTATGAACAACGCCTAAGAAAGGCAATAAAATGTGCAGAAATATTAGTGCCTGATTGTATTCCATACCATTACATAGTTGGTGCATATGTTTTGAACAAAGAGTCCGAACAAAAAATGCAAAAATACGGCTTCAATAAAGCGATATCAATTAATTCTAAACCATTTTTCAGATAGGGAGGGATGTTCTATGACAGTTAAAATAGGAGATATGTTTGAAAGCCAAGCAAAAACATTAGTTAATACAGTAAACTGCGTTGGCGTAATGGGCAAAGGTGTTGCACTTGAATTCAAAAAAAGATATCCCTCTATGTATACTGATTATACTGTTTTATGCAAATCCGGAGCCATAAAACCCGGAATACCGTATTATTACCAGGATCTGAGTGGAGCATCAATTATAAACTTTCCAACAAAAGACCATTGGCGTTCACCGTCTAAACTTTCATATATAATTTCAGGTTTAGATTGGTTTAGAAACAATTATAAAGATTTAGGTATAGAATCAATTGCTTTTCCGCCTTTAGGATGCGGTAATGGCGGATTACCGTGGACAGTTGTTGGACCTTTAATGTATTCCAAGCTTAATGATTTACCCATTCAAATCGAAATATACGCTCCATACGGAACACCACCGGAACAAATTACCGAGAAATTTTTAGCCGGAAATATCCCTGATTCGCCAAAAGAAATAATCGGCAATAAAAATTTACAGCTCAACAAATATTGGCTGTTAATACTCTATGTAATCAAAAAACTTAACAATGACAAGTATTCTTTAAACGTTGGTAGAACAATTTTCCAAAAAGTTTGCTATGTATTAACCAGAACAGGTGTTCCGACAGGATTTAAGTTTATTGAAAGTCAATATGGTCCCTATTCAAGTGAAGCAAAACAAGCAATTATGATTCTTTCTAATGCTAATCTTATGACAGAAAAACGACTTGGACAAATGGTTGAAACAATAGTTACACCTAATTTCAAAATTAATCCCAACGATTTTACAGTTCAAGATATAAATAATGCAGATAAAACATTTGACTTATTAAGCAGAATAAAAAGTACCGACCAAGCTGAAATGATTGCTACTGTATTGTTTTCTTATGATGAGCTATCTGAAAAATATGCTGCTGTTACTGAAAAACAAATATTCGACCATGTTGTTAATTGGAAAAAACATTGGAATGGAACAAAAGACCCAGAAATCATTTCTACAATTGAAAGTCTTTCAGTTTTAGGTTGGATGAAACCTGACAGCAGCCACGATACACTCACAACCATAGAGGATTGGATGCTCTAAAAATGCTCAAGTGCATATAGGATAACTCTCCTGTATGCACTTTTTGTTATTGATAAACAACACACATAAATTACGTTAAAATAATAGTTTCAATAAAACCAAATTTACATCTTTACAGTTTTGTATTACATTAAAAAATTGCATTGATTTAAATATTTTACATAGACAAATGATGGCAGAATGTGTATAATTGGAATGTACAATTTACAATTAATTAACAATAAAATTGGGTCAAAAGGCGAAGCCCTTTCCACCATTGTACATTATACATTGTAAATTGTTAATTTGATAAATTCGTGATTACGAAAAGGAGTTTTTTTATATGAAAAATCTGTACTTAATCGGTAACGCACACATCGACCCTGTATGGCTTTGGAGATGGCAGGAGGGTTTTGCGGAGATAAGAGCAACCTACCGCAGTGCACTTGACAGAATGAAGGAATATCCCGATTTTAAATTCACAAGTGCCTGTGCCGTGTACTACGAATGGATTGAAAAAGTAGACCCCGATATGTTTGAGGAAATAAAACAAAGAGTTGCCGAAGGCAGATGGGCAGTTGTGGGCGGTTGGTTTTTACAGCCCGATTGCAACACTCCCTCAGGTGAGAGCTTTGCCCGTCACGCTCTTATTTCACAGCGTTATTTCAAAGAGAAATTCGGCAAAACCGTAACGACAGGCTACAATGTTGATTCCTTCGGTCACAATGCCGGACTGCCTCAGATTTTCTCAAAAAGCGGCATAAAGAATTATGTATTTCTTCGTCCCGGCACACATGAAAAAGCCTTTGATTTTTCAACTTTCAAATGGGAAAGTGAGGACGGCAGTGCAGTTACCGCATACCGTATTCCCTGGTCTTATGCCCTCGAAGCATGGGAAGCAGATAAAGTAGGTCAGCTGAAAGCTCGTGCAGACGAAACAAATGCAAGCTACATGGCGTTTATCGGTGTTGGCAATCACGGCGGCGGCCCTACAATCAAAATGATTGAAAAAATCAAGGAAATGGGTCTTTACGGTGACGGTTTTTCGACACCCGACGAATTTTTTGACAGCGTCGATTGGGAATTGCCTGTTATTCACGATGAATTACAGCACCATGCAAGAGGCTGTTACAGTGCGTGCAGTTATGTAAAGGCTGCTAACCGTAAGGCTGAAAACAGTCTTATTCTTGCAGAGATGCTCAGCGTTATGGCAAAGGAGCTTGCAGGTGTTCCCTACCCTGCCAAGAAGCTTAAAAAGGCATGGAAAAACGTGCTTTTCAATCAGTTCCACGACATCATGGGCGGTTGTTCAATCAAAGAGGCTTACGACGATGCGGCTCTGCTTTACGGTGAAGCTATGAGCATCACGGAGCAGATTATCAATTTTGCCATGCAGTCAATCACTAAAAATATCGACACTTTACAGGGCAACACTCTCCCCAATGCAAAAATTGAAAAGAGCATGAGAGCCTGGGAGCATGAGGTTGTGGGTATTCCCGTAATCGTGTTCAATCCCCACGCATGGAGTATTAAACTGCCCGTTCAGCTCACGTCAAGAGCAAAGAAAATGACCGATTGGGACGGCAACGAAATTCCTTTCCAGATTGTAAGAGCAAGCCAGACCAACGGTGATGACAAATGGGACACATCTTTCATCGCAGAGGTTGAGCCTTTCGGATATACTGTTTACAGACTTTTTGAAAAACAGGAAAGCGAAGCTCAGTTTGAATCAGAGCTTACAGCCGATGAATACACACTTGAAAACAGCCTTGTCAAGGTTGAGTTTGACAAAGTCACGGGTGATATATGCAAATTCTACGATAAAAAGAACGGCAGATACATTATAGACAAGCCGTGCCGTGCAATTCTTCTTGACGAAACAGATTGTGACACCTGGGCTCACGATAAGGATTATCTCGGTGATATGATTGGAGCATTTGACTCCCCCGTGGCAAAGGTTATTGAGTCAGGAGCAGTCAGAGCTACCGTAAGAATTACAACAAGATACAACAATTCACTTCTTCAGAGAGATTACACTCTTTCGGCAGACAGCGACGTTCTTACAGTTAAAACTCTCGTTGATTTCCACGAAAAGCACAGAACACTCAAGTTCACGTTCCCCATGACAACGGACAGCGTAACCGCAAAGCACGCTTACGGTGCAATAACAAGAAAAGAGAATCTCGGTGAGGAGCATTGTGGCTCATGGCTTGCAACAGGTGATTTGTGCGTTGCAAACGATTCAAAATACGGCTACGATACTCTGGGCGGTGAAGTCCGTCTTACCGCATTACGCAGTACGATTTATGCAGACCATTACGGTCAGAATCATCGTGACGAATTCTGCCGATTTATGGAACAGGGCATCAGTGAGTTTACATATGCCGTTTATCCGTTCACATCAAAAGCAAATGCCGAGCGTAAGGCACAGGAGCTGAATGTAGGCGTAAGACTTGTTACCGACAGCTTCCATACGGGCAAGCTCACACAGAAAACGGGTTGTCTTAAATGCGATAACGAAAATATCATTGTAACCGCAATAAAGCAGAGTGAGGACAAAAAAGAAAACATCATAAGATTCTACGATGCAAACGGCGTTGATTCCCATGCCCGAATTGAAATTTTAGGAAAAACACTCTCTACAGATGTTGCCCACCATGAAATAAAAACTCTCGATTTCAGCGGAAACGAACTGAATCTGCTTGAGTGGGAAGAATAAACAATAATTTAATTCATAATTCACAATGCATAATGCATAATTAATTTAAATTAAAAATTGTGCGTAACGCTTGGATTTTTGGTATTATAATGGTTCAAAAGGCGAAGCCTTTTCCTCAATTATGAATTATGCATTATACATTATGCATTAATAAATTATTGTTTACGATATCAAATTAAATTTCTGCACAATATAATCACGCAAAAAAAGCACCCATCGGTGCTTGACAATGTATAATCATTCTGCTATAATAAAGCCAAGAGGCAACCGTTTAAAGCGGTCAGTGCCTTTTGTTAAGAAAATGAATCATAACGACCGTCACTTGCCGGAGTGGCGGTTGTTGCTTTTCACCTTAATATGCACTGTAAATGTAAACTTACCAATGTGAAATGTTAAAGTAATCGGCATATGTATCACCCCCTTTCGAGGATGTA
>CAZBVV010000088.1:0-7565 GCA_964495345.1 uncultured Eubacteriales bacterium | reverse complement strand
CCCCGTTGTATCACATTCTCTCACAGGTTACAGCGGCGGCGGTAAAAAGATGATTGAACAGTACGAGCATAACAAATCAATCGACCTTTTAGCTCCCAGACAGTACGGTCTTACACAGGCACATAAGCATCTTAAAGAGATGAAAGCTGTTACAGGTCTTGAAAATGCTCCGATCTTCACTCCCATTGTAGACGATTATTACAGCGGCATGGCTACTACTGTTAATCTTTTTACAAATCTTGCAGGTAATGTTACGTTGAACGAAGTTTACGGTATGTTTGCTAAGTTTTACGAAAACAGCAGATTTATTACTGTTCTCCCACTTCACGGCGGTGATGAAGCAGTAAATTTTGTTTCAGCAAATGAAATGACCGGTAAAGACAGCATGAAAATCTTTATTTCCGGCAACGATGAAAGAATTTTTATTACAAGTATTTTTGATAATTTAGGCAAGGGTGCATCCGGTGCGGCTATTCAGTGTATGAACATCTCCATGGGTGCAGATGAAACAAGTTCCCTTGTACTTTGAAAGGAATTTTGAATAATGGAATATGTCAACGGCGGCGTTTGTGCCGCAAAAGGATTTAAAGCAAGCGGTATTCACTGCGGTATCAGAAAAAACAGAACAAAAAGAGACCTTGCGATGATCGTAAGTGACAAAAAGGCTTCTGCGGCGGCTATTTACACACTTAATCTTGTAAAAGGTGCACCTATCTACGTTACTAAGTCAAATATATCCGACGGAACAGCACAGGCTGTTATATGTAACAGCGGTAATGCAAACACCTGCAACGCAAACGGTGTTGAAATAGCAGAAAAGATGTGCGAACTTACGGCAAATGCGGTTTCGATCAACAAAAACGACGTTATCGTTGCATCAACAGGCGTTATCGGTCAGCCTCTTGACATCACTCCTATTGCAGACGGAATGAGTGAACTTGTAAACAACTTAGGCTACGACAACAGCCGTGATGCGGCAGAAGCTATAATGACAACCGACACTACGGTAAAAGAATTTGCAGTAAGCTTCACACTTGGCGGCAAGGAATGTAAAATGGGCGGTATTGCAAAGGGATCGGGTATGATTCACCCCAACATGGCAACAATGCTTGTATTTATTACGACGGACGCCGCAATTTCTCCCGAAATGCTCCACAAAGCTCTTTATTCCGATGCACAAAAGAGCTTTAACATGATAAGCATTGACGGTGACACATCCACAAACGATATGGTTGCCGTTATGGCAAACGGCATGGCTGAAAATGACAGAATAGTTGCAGAGGGTGAAGATTTTGATATTTTCTGCAACGCTCTTGCTATGATTACGGAAAAGCTCTGCAAGGCTATTGCAAAGGACGGCGAAGGTGCAACAAAGCTTGTTGAATGTTTTGTAACAGGCGGTAAAGATTGGCACACGGCTAAAACCGTTGCAAAGTCGGTTATCTGCTCCTCACTTTTCAAAGCGGCGATGTTCGGTGCTGACGCTAACTGGGGCAGAGTTCTTTGTGCAATAGGCTACAGCGGTGCTGACGTTGACGTTACAAAAATTGACGTAAGCTTTACTTCTGCAAAAGGTACCGTGGTTGTTTGCGAAAACGGTGCAGGCGTAGATTTCAGCGAAGAAATTGCAAAAGAGATTCTTCTTGAAGACGAAATCAAGGTAAATATCAACCTTAACGACGGTGACACGTCGGCAATTGCAAGAGGTTGCGACCTTACTTACGATTACGTTAAAATAAACGGTGACTACAGAACATAAGGTGAATTACATGAATATTACAAATCCTCAGAGAGCTGAAGTGCTTACTCAGGCACTCCCCTACATACAGAAATACAGAAACAAAACAATCGTTGTAAAATACGGCGGCAACGCTATGATCAGCGAAGAACTTAAATCGGCTGTTATCGGTGATATCGTTCTGCTTTCGCTTATCGGCATAAAGGTAGTGCTTGTCCACGGCGGCGGTCCCGAAATAAACGAGATGCTTAACAAAATAGGCAAAAAGTCTGAATTTATTGACGGCTTACGTGTTACAGATAAGGAAACGGCTGATATCGTGCAAATGGTACTTGCAGGCAAGATTAATAAAAATCTTGTTAATCAGATTCACAACATGGGCGGAAAAGCGGTAGGTCTTTGCGGCGTTGACGACCACATGATAAAAGCTGAAAAGCTTGACGATGTTCACGGTTTCGTCGGAAATATAACAAACATTAACACGGAGCTTATTACTGACCTTCTCGAAAGGGATTACATTCCCGTAATTTCAACAGTCGGCTACGATGATGACAACAACACATACAACATCAATGCTGACACAGCGGCGGCATATATTGCAGGTGCACTCAAAGCTGAAAGCCTTATCAATATGAGTGATATTCCCGGATTGCTTCGAGATAAAGACGACCCCGATTCACTTATTAAAAAGCTTTACGTCAGCGATGCTCCCGAGCTTATGCACGAAGGTGTTATTTCCGGCGGTATGATTCCCAAGGTTCAATGCTGTACGGAAGCTATAAGAATGGGTGTTAAAAAGGTGTTTATCATTGACGGCAGAATACCCCACTCAATTCTTATTGAAACACTTACCGATGAGGGTATCGGAACTATGTTTGTAGAATGAGGCATTTATATGACAGTTATTGAAACAGATAAAAAATATATTGCCGGCACCTATGCAAGATATCCCGTTACTATCGTAAGCGGTCACGGCAGTATTGCAGTTGACGAAAACGGCAAGGAATATATCGACATGGGAAGCGGTATCGGTGTTAATGCATTCGGCTATTGCGACAAGGAATGGGCAGATGCCGTTTCAGCACAGCTTAACACATTACAGCACACGTCAAATCTTTTTTATACAGTCCCCGGTACGGAGCTTGCTAAGCTCCTTTGTGAAAAATCGGGAATGAAAAAGTGTTTTTTCGGCAATTCAGGTGCAGAAGCCAACGAATGTGCAATAAAAACAGCAAGAAAGTACTCACTTGATAAATATAACGATCCTGAAAGAAACGTTATCGTCACTCTCAATCAGAGTTTTCACGGCAGAACGCTTGCAACTCTTTCAGCAACGGGACAGGACACATTCCACACCACGTTCGGTCCCTTTCCCGAGGGTTTTGTGTACGCTCCCGCAAACGATTTTGAGCAGTTAAAAGCTGTTTGTAACGATAAAGTCTGTGCAGTTATGCTTGAAATAGTACAAGGTGAAGGCGGAGTTATTGCATTAGATGAAATTTTTATAAAAAAAGTATATGAATTTTGCAAAAAAGGTGATATACTGTTAATAGTTGACGAAGTACAGACAGGTAACGGCAGAACAGGTAAGATGTACGCATATCAGAATTATGATATTTTGCCTGATATCGTATCTACTGCAAAAGGTATTGCAGGCGGTCTGCCCATGGGTGTTTGTTTATTCGGGGAAAAAACGGCTGACACACTCACTCCCGGCACACACGGTTCAACATACGGCATGAATCCTGCTGTTGCCGCAGGTGCTTTGAGCATTGTAAAAAGACTTACAGATGAATTCCTTGCTGACGTTATAAAAAAGAGCGACTATATCAAAGCTCGCCTTTACGAATGTAAAAACGTTAAGGATGTCAGCGGAATGGGTCTTATGCTCGGCATTTCAACAACAAAGGATGCTAAAGAAGTTGTCCTCAAGTGCATTGAGAGAGGTGTACTTCCCCTTACCGCAAAAACAAAAATCAGACTTTTACCACCGCTTAATATTTCCTTTGAGGAGCTGAAAAAAGCGATGGATATTATAACGGAGGTCATTGAAGAATGAAGCATTTATTAAAGCTCGGCGATCTTTCGGAGAGAGAGATTCTTAACATTCTTAATCTCGCAGATCAGTTAAAATACGAAAAAAAGCACAATATTGAGCATCACTACCTTAAAGGCAAAACTCTGGGTATGATTTTTGCAAAGTCATCAACAAGAACAAGAGTTTCTTTTGAGGTTGGTATGTATGACCTTGGCGGCTCTGCATTGTTTTTAAGCAACGCAAACACTCAGCTTGGCAGAGGTGAGCCTGTTGAAGACACAGCAAGAGTTCTTTCAAGATACCTTGACGGAATCATGATAAGAACATTTGACCAGGAAGAGGTAGAAACTCTTGCACAGTACGGCTCAATACCGATTATCAACGGTCTTACAGACTATTGCCATCCCTGTCAGGTGCTTGCTGACCTTATGACCATCCGTGAATTCAAAAACACATTCAAGGGTATGAAGCTTGCATTTATCGGTGACGGAAACAATATGGCAAATTCACTTATCGTGGGATGTCTTAAAGTAGGTATGGACGTTGCCGTTGCCTGTCCCAAAGGCTATGAGCCGGATGCAGATATCATCAAATGGGCAGAGGAAACAGGCAGATTCACCCTTACAACAGATATTTACGAAGCTGCAAAGGATGCTGACGTGCTTTATACTGACGTATGGGCTTCAATGGGCGAAGAAAGCGAAGCCGAAGAAAGAAAAAAGATTTTCGCAGGCTATCAGATAAATTCTGCACTTATGGCAGTTGCACACCCCGAAGCAATGGTACTTCACTGTCTTCCCGCACACAGAGAAGAAGAAATTACGGCAGAAGTATTTGAAGCTCATGCAGATGAGATTTTTGAAGAAGCTGAAAACAGACTTCACGCACAGAAAGCTGTATTGGTTAAGCTCATGCGTGACCAGTATATGGAAAAGGATTAAGAACAAATTTGCAACAATTTAAGTTATTTTTTAATAAAGGATGATTCTTATGAAAAAAATGTACATCGTTCTGCAAGACGGTCACATTTTCGAGGGCAAAGGCTTTGCCGCTTCCGGAGAAGTTACAGGTGAGCTTGTTTTTACCACCGGAATGGTCGGCTATATTGAAACACTTACAGACGCAGGTTACTACGGTCAGATTGTTATGCAGACATTCCCTCTTATCGGCAACTACGGCATGATATCGGAGGACAAGCTCATTGATAAATCCGTTGTAAGCGGCTATGTTGTAAGAGAATGGTGCGAAAAACCCTCCAATTTCAGATGTGAAGAAAACATTTTACCTTTCCTCACAGACAGCGAAGTCGTTTCTATCTGCGATGTTGACACAAGAGAAATCACAAAGATTATCCGTGAAAACGGCGTTATGAATGCCTGCATCACAGACGACCCCGCAAAGGTTGATCTGAAAGCTCTTGCTGAGTACAAAATCAAAGATGCGGTTAAAGCTGTAAGCTGTACGGAAAAATCCGTAATTACGGCGGAAAACGAAAAATACAAGGTTGCAGTTCTTGATCTGGGTGCAAAACTCTCAATCGAAAGTGAACTTCTCAGTCGTGACTGTACGGTTATCACTCTCCCCTACAATACTTCGGCAGAGGAAATTCTTGCTTTGGGTGTTGACGGTATCGTTATTTCAAACGGCCCCGGAGACCCTGCTGACTGTGAAGAAATCGTTGCTGAAATTAAAAAGCTCATGGGCAAAATCCCCATGTTCGGTATTTCTCTGGGGCATCAGCTTATGGCTCTTGCAACAGGTGCAAAAACCGAAAAGCTCAAATACGGTCACAGAGGTTCAAATCAGCCTGTTAAAGAGATTGCAAGCGGTAAGGTATTTGTTACAAGCCAGAATCACGGCTACGTTGTCGTTTCCGATTCCGTTGACAGCAAAGCGGGTACGGTAAGCTTTATAAATGTTAACGACAACACCTGTGCAGGTATTGACTACGCAGACAAAGCATTCTCCGTTCAGTTCTATCCGGGCGGATGCGAGGGTGCAACAGACGCAGTTGTTCTTTACGATAAATTCATTTCACTCATGGGAGGTGACAAGTAATGCCACTTAATAAAGACATAAAAAAGGTACTTGTTATCGGCTCCGGCCCTATTGTTATCGGTCAGGCTGCCGAATTTGACTACGCAGGCACACAGGCTTGCCGTATTCTTAAAAATGAAGGTCTTGACGTTGTACTTGTCAACTCTAACCCTGCTACAATCATGACCGACAACGCAAACGCTGACGAAATTTACCTTGAGCCTCTTACAGAAGAAACTGTAATGAGAATTATCGAAAAAGAAAAGCCCGACTCTGTTCTTGCAGGTCTTGGCGGTCAGACAGGTCTTACAATCGGTATGCAGCTTGCAAAAAGCGGATTCCTTGCAAAACACGGAGTAAAGCTTATCGGTACAAATGCTGAAGCTATCGACAAGAGTGAGGACAGAGAGCTGTTTAAAGAAACAATGGAATCCATCGGTCAGCCCTGTATTCCTTCAGATATTGCAAACGATGCTGATACTGCACTGGAAATTGCAAGAAGAATCGGTTTTCCTGTTATTATCCGTCCTGCATTTACATTGGGTGGTGCAGGCGGCGGTGTTGCTTACAACGAAGAAGAACTTATGCCTATTGTTAACAACGGTCTTCTTCTCTCCCCCATTAATCAGATTCTTGTTGAAAAATATATCTACGGCTGGAAAGAAATTGAGTTTGAAGCTATCCGTGACTCAAAGGGTAATTCAATCGCAGTTTGTTCAATGGAAAACTTTGACCCCGTTGGTGTTCATACTGGTGACAGTATCGTTATCGCTCCCGCCGTTACTCTTTCAAACAAAGAGTACAATATGCTCAGAAGCGCATCACTTAAAATTATTGATTCACTTGGTATCGAGGGCGGCTGTAACTGTCAGTTTGCTCTTAATCCCGAAACGTTTGAATATGCGGTTATCGAGGTTAACCCCAGAGTTTCCCGTTCATCTGCTCTTGCATCAAAAGCAACAGGCTATCCTATTGCAAAAGTTGCTGTTAAAATTGCTCTCGGTTACACTCTTGATGAAATCAGAAACGAGGTTACAGGCTGCACATTTGCTTGTAACGAGCCTACAGTTGACTACTGCGTTATCAAACTCCCCAAATGGCCCTTTGACAAGTTCATTAATGCAAAGCGTAAGCTCGGCACACAGATGAAGGCTACCGGTGAGGTTATGTCTATTGCACCCTGTTTTGAAGCTGCTATTATGAAAGCTGTAAGAGGTGCAGAGATTTCACTTGATACACTCAACCTTAAAAAGCTTGCAGATCCCGAAATAGACATTGTTAAAAAACTTGAAGATGTTGATGATATCCGTCTTTTCACCGTATTTGAAGCACTTAAAAGAGGCGTTTCAACAGATACTATCCACGATATCACAAAAATTGACGAGTGGTTTATTGACAAACTCAACAATCTTGTTCAGTATGAAAAGGCTATTGCAAACGGTCTTACCGACGAGCTTTATCTCCAGGGTAAAAAATACGGTTATCCCGATGCGGCACTTGAAAGAATAAGCGGAACTAAAGAGCATATAACTCTTGATGCATCATATAAAATGGTTGACACCTGTGCCGCTGAGTTCAAAGCTTCCACACCTTATTTCTACTCAACCTACGATAAGGATTGCGAAGCAAGAGATATGCTTAAAGACAATACAGCAAAGAAGATTATCGTTCTTGGTTCAGGTCCCATCAGAATCGGTCAGGGTATCGAGTTTGACTATTCATCCGTTCATTGTGTATGGACACTCAAAGAGC
>CAZBVV010000087.1:0-7569 GCA_964495345.1 uncultured Eubacteriales bacterium | reverse complement strand
TTTTTGTGGTATTGTCAATAGTACAGAACGGTACTATTGAGGTGGTTTTATGTATCTTCCGAGGCTTCGTGATTTGCGTGAGGACAACGACCTTACACAAGCACAGATTGCTGAAATTCTCGGTACAAAACAGACCATTTATTCACGGTATGAAAGAGGATTTCAGAACATTCCTCTTGAATTTTTGATTGCTCTTGCAGATTACTACAATGTTTCTGTTGATTACATTTTCGGCAGAACAGACAATCCTCATATTAATGTATAATAAAAAGGTTATTGACTGCTGCGAATCAATAACCTTTGTTTTTTATCTCAATTTTTTAAAAAACTCTGTCATCAGCTCTTTGCAATCATTTTCCATAAAGCCTTCCTGTAATTCGGGTTGGTGGTTATATGGAAGATTGAACAGGGAAGTGACGGAGGAGCATGAGCCGGCTTTTAAATCGTATGCACCGTACACAACCTTTTTGATTCGTGCGTTGATGATTGCTCCTGCACACATGGGGCAAGGCTCAAGCGTTACATACATTGTGCAGTCGGAAAGCCGCCAGTCACCCAGAGCTTTGCATGCATTGTCTATTGCCTGAATCTCGGCGTGTCCCAATGCATTATGCTCTTTTTCCCTGGTGTTTCTGCCCTCTGCGATAATCTCGCCGTCCTTTGCAATTACCGCACCTACGGGGATTTCACCATCATTCATTGCTTCTTTTGCAAGCTCTATGGCTCGTGTCATAAGTTCTCTGTGGGTCATGTTTTTTTCTCCGAAAAATAATTCATAATTCAAAATGCATAATGCATAATTAAACATAAAATTAAAATCGTGCGTAAACTTTAAAATTTAAGTATTATAATAATGGTTCAAAAGGCGAAGCCTTTTCCAGAATTATGAATTATGCATTATACATTATGCATTAATAAAACTATTGTCTACTTTCCAACGCAGAATTTTGCAAATACTTCGTTTACGACTGCTTCTCTTGCTTTTTCGCCTGTGAGTTCAAGGAGCTTTTCTATTGCGTAATCAATGCTCACATTCACCGCATCAAGTGTTACGCCCATGTTTAGTCCGTCGATTGCCTCTTTAAGTGATTCCGCCGCACTCTGACAGCAAGCGTACTGTCTTTCGTTTGAGAGAATACCCGAGGATGTGTCAAGCTCTGCTGTGCCCAGAAGCTTTTCAATAACATTCTGCAATTCTTTTATGCCCTCACCTTTAACTGCGGAAAGATAGACAACATGGGGGATGTATTTTTTTACTGTTTCAACGCTGATTTTTATTTCAAGGTCGGTTTTGTTTATAATTGCAACGGCTCGTCTATCTTTACATTCATTAAGGAGCTGTATATCATCTTCCGAAAGCTCCTGTGAACCGTCAAAAACAGCAATTATAAGCTGTGATGTCTGCAATTTTTTAATAGAACGGTCAATTCCTATTGATTCGACCAGATCGTCACTCTGATGTATACCTGCCGTATCAGCAAGACGCAGTACAATATCACCCAGTCGTACTGTTTCTTCAATAACATCTCTCGTTGTACCTGCGACGGGTGTTACGATTGAACGGTCAAAGCCTGTGAGCAGATTCATAAGTGTTGATTTGCCAACGTTGGGATGACCGCATATAGCGGCATTTACACCCTCTGTTACAGCTCTGCCCGAATCGAATCGGCGGAGCAGACCTGTTAATTTATCGTATGCAAGCTGTACTTTTTCTTTTACATTTTCTTCATGAGCCGTGGGAACATCCTCGTCAGGGTCGTCTGTCCATACGGCTATACCTGCGGAAACATTGGTAAGTGAAGCGGCTATTGAATTGATTTCTTCACTCAATTTGCCCTCTAAAGTGTTTAATGCCGCATCAAGTGCCTGCTGACCCTGTGCGGATATGATGTTCATTATTGATTCTGCTTCCGCAAGGTCGATTTTGCCGTTAAGAAATGCACGCTTTGTAAATTCACCTGCTTCTGCGGGAACAGCACCTGCCGAAAGTACGGCTCTTAACACTCTTTGTGTAACATACATACCGCCGTGGCAGGAGATTTCTGCCACATCTTCACCTGTGTAGCTTTTTGGTGCACGGAACACAAGTGTTACACATTCGTCTATGACGGTATCATTATCGTAAACATGACCGAACAGGGCGGTGTACCCCTTTATGTCACATAGCTTTTTGCCCGAAACGGATTTGAAAACTTTATCCGCAACAGCTATGGCATCTTCGCCCGATATTCTGATAACGCCGATACCTCCCGAAGAATTGGGAGTGGCTATTGCCGCAACGGTAGACATAAATCAGTTTCCTTTCCCTAAATATATGAGCAATACGGATATATCCGCAGGGCTTACACCCGATATTCTTGATGCCTGTCCGATGTTGACAGGTCTTATTTTTTTGAGCTTTTCAACAGCTTCAAGACGAAGTCCCGTTACATCATCGTAATTGATGTTTTCGGGAATGAGCTTTACTTCAAGACGACGCATATCGGCAATTTGTGAACGCTGACGTTTTATGTAGCCCTCGTATTTAAGCTCCGTTTCCACCTGTTCAAAAATATCGTCGGACAGGTCGGGACGGGTGGTGTCAATTTCTTTGAGCTTTTCGTAATCAAGCTGAGGTCTTTTTATAAGTTCCGAAAGTCTGCAACCTGTTACAAGGGGTGCTGTTCCGCACTTTATAAATACTTCTGCTGCTTTTTCGCTCGGAGCTATAACTGTATTTTCAACTCTTTTGCGTTCTTCGGCAATAAGCTCCATTTTATTTAAAAATTTATTGTAACGCTCGTCGGATATAAGTCCTATTGCGTGACCTGTTTCGGTAAGACGGATGTCAGCATTGTCCTGTCTTAAATAAAGACGGTATTCGCTTCTTGATGTCATCATTCTGTAAGGCTCGTTGCAACCCTTTGTTACAAGGTCGTCAATAAGAGTGCCGATATAGGAGCTTGCTCTGTCAAAAATCACTTCATCTTTGCCCTGAATTTTTAATGCGGCATTGATGCCTGCAACAAGTCCCTGTGCGGCGGCTTCTTCGTATCCGCTTGAACCGTTGAACTGACCTGCACCGTAAAGATAGGGTACATCTTTGAATTCAAGTGTAGGTTTCATTGTAACGGGGTCAACGCAATCGTACTCGATAGCATAAGCAACACGCATAACCTCAACATTTTCAAGTCCTTTGATTGTACGCAAAAATGCAAGCTGAACATCCTCGGGCAGAGAAGATGACATACCCTGAAGATACATTTCCTCCGTATCACTGCCGCAAGGCTCGATAAAGAGCTGATGACGCTCCTTTTCTGCAAAACGAACGATCTTATCTTCAATGCTCGGACAATATCGAGGACCTATACCCTCAATTTTGCCGCCGTAAAGAGGTGAACGATGGATATTGTCAAGAATTATCTGTTTTGTTTTTTCGTTTGTGTATGAAATGTGGCAAACAGCCGTATTTTCGATTTTTTCCTGTGTTTCAAAAGAGAAAGGTACTGTTTTTTCGTCCCCCTCCTGTAATTCAAGAGCTGAAAAATCAATACTTCTGCGGTTTACTCTTGATGGAGTGCCCGTTTTGAAGCGTCTTAAAGGCAATCCGATTTTTTTAAGGGAATCCGCAAGTCCTATTGAGGGGAATACACCGTCAGGACCGCTTTGATAGCATTTGTCACCTACGTAAATCTTGCCGTCAAGGAATGTGCCTGTCGCAAGAATAACGGCTTTAGCTTTATAAATAGCGTCAAGCTTTGTTGTAAGCTCCCAGATGTCACCATTTTTCTGAATGTCAACGATTTCTGCCTGTTTCAGTTCAAGATTGTCCTGAGTTTCAAGACAATGCTTCATGTAGGCACTGTATCTGCGGCGGTCAATCTGTGCTCTTAATGAGTGAACGGCAGGGCCTTTACCTCTGTTTAACATTCGGGTTTGAATTGATGTTTTATCTGCCGCTTTGCCCATTTCACCGCCGAGAGCATCAATTTCACGGACAAGATGACCCTTTGATGTGCCGCCGATTGAGGGGTTGCAGGGCATATTGCCTACAAAATCAAGAGTTATTGTGAATATTACTGTTTTACAGCCTAAACGGGCAGATGCAAGACCTGCCTCAATGCCCGCATGACCTGCACCTATGACCGCTATGTCAAATTCTCCTGCGTTAAATTTCATAAAAACCTCCGGTAAACAATAATTTATCGCTGTGCGATAAATTATTGTTTATTCGCTACCAACTGCTTAAAATGGTTGCCTTTTTCTTCAAAGTCCCTGTATACGTTATAGCTTGCGGCGGCGGGGGACATAATGCAGGCTTTACCCCATTTTGTGTGAGCTGATGCGTATGCTACCGCTTCGGGAAGGTCGGCAACCTTAACGACCTTTGCTTTACATTCCATTTCGGCAAGTGCATCTGCCGTTTTGTGACCTGTTTCCGGCAGACATACGATGCTGTCAATATTCATCTGAGCAAGAGCTTTATTAAAATCTGTGTAATCAATGCCTCTGTCAAGACCGCCTATAATAAGTGTGCCCACATTTCCCAATGCTTCAACTGCACAGATAACCGCTTCGGGAATGGTTGCGATTGAATCGTTGTAGTAGTCAACTCCGTCAAAAGTGCCGAAATATTCCATCCTGTTGGGAATACCCTCAAATTTTACGATTGCACGGCGGATTGCATTGTCGTCTGCACCCATTTTTCTTGCAACAGCCATAGCGTAACCGATATCGGTTTTGTTGTGTGTGCCTTTGAGGTTGTTGCTGAGTGTTGAAAGAAAATCAAGGAATTCATCACCGTCGGGAGTTATTGCGATTTTTTCGGATTTTATTGCTGATTCGTCGATATATTCACAGATTCCCTGTACGCCGTTATACACAAATACATCGTTTTCGCTCTGATATCTTACAATGTTGAATTTTGCGTTTACATAACCTTTGAATCCGTCACCGTAGTGGTCAAGATGTTCTTCGTAAATATTTGTAAGCACCGCAATATGGGGTGATTTTCTTGTAAATTCCAACTGATGTGAGGACATTTCAATAACTGCAACGGAGTCCTTATCTCTGTCGATATCTTCAAAAACAGGCACGCCGATGTTGCCGATAAGACAAGCGTCTATTCCTGCTTCACGGAGCATTTTGAAAATAAGTGTTGATGTGGTGGTTTTTCCTTTTGTACCTGTGATGCCGACAACAGTACAGTCGCAATATCTTAAAAACATATCCGTCTGACAGGTTATTTCCGTTGTTTCGGGGTATGTTACACCTACAAAAGGTATACCGGGAGATTTGAAAACGAGGTCATAATCACCTAAATTTTCAAGGTAGTTTTCACCGCAGGCAAAGCTGACGTTTGCATCGTTTAACGTAACGGTGTTTCTGTCGCCGATTGTAAGCTTTTTTTCGGGCAGATATCTTCTTATAAAGTTATATGTGGACTTACCCTCTCTGCCAAAGCCGAGAATAAGTATGTTTTTATCTTTTATATACTCAATTAAATTTTGTGCTGACATATGAATACATCTCCTTTATAACAGTTGAAAATTCTTCGGGGATATTGTGGGTTTTATTAAATTCTTTCATTAACGGCTGTCTTAATATTTCATTGATATTAAAGCTGTTATTGAATTTTTCAGCAAGACAGGGAAGCGGCATTTTTGCATCTGACAGATTTTTAATGCAAAGAGCCAAGGCGTATTTTATCTCGCTGACGGTACCTACACATTCAAAGGGTTTTACTGCTGATAACCCCACAAGACCGTCAAAATCGGCTTCAAGCTCTTTTTTGTTCAAAAGATTTTCTCCGAAAATGCTTAGGAGCTTTTCCTGTGACAGAAAAGCGGAAAGAATACCGTAAACGAAAAGACATTTAGGACAGTTACAGCACCATATATTGTTTTTACTGCCTGCGTTACAGCTTCTGAATGAATGAAGATAGCTTTCGTGACGGCAAAATTCTGCGGCAATCTGTAGCTCGTTAAAAGGTCGGAGCAGACTGAAATATCTTATATCCGATAAAATATTTTTTGCCGTGTAATCAAAGAAATCCTTTTCAAATTCGTAGGATTTTGAATACTGATGATTTATGTTGCTGCCCTGAATATTTGATTCGTTTGCACTCGCTTCGTTGGAAAGAACGATATTTTTACTGCCTGTGATGTATGCACAGTACAATGATAAAAATGCAACGATAGCGGAAAATGGCGTATGACCGTTCAAAAAGCCTTGTTTGTTTAGCTCTAAAAGCTCAGGTGAAATTTTGCGGTAAGTTTTGATTATATCATCTTCTCCGAAACCTGCACATGTAACGGTGTCTGTTCTTGCCTGCTGTGAATTTACCGTAAAAAACAATATTTTGTCAGTAACTTTTTTGACAAGCTCTGCACTTACAGCCGAATCCTTGCCGCCGCCCACAGGTACAACGGAAAAGTCCGACAAATTCATTGTTTCGGCTGATGTATCAATATCCTGACCTGTACATTCTATTGTAAGAAAAGTGTCAAAATCCGCATTTATGCCGTTGCGGTAAAAAAACTCACCCAATCCGCCGAAATAGAGCTTTTTCCACCAATCGCAATCGGATTTATCAAGCTGACCGCATTCCACAACCATTTTCGGGCTGCAAGTTGCTTTCAAGTAGCTTACGGCTTCAACCATACCTAATGAGAAAATGATTTTTTTGCCCAAAGGGGAGTCAAATGTGTTTACAATCTGTAGATTGCGTTTGTCGATTCTGATTTGGGGGTTAAAAGTTGTAAGCCCCGTAATTTCAAAATCGTAAGAAATGTAAATGCTGTCCCTGTCCTCGGTAAGAGAATATGATTTGTATTTAAAGACGGGATAAGCTTTGCGTAAATCTTCATACTTATTGTTAAACATAATCATCACCACATACTATTCTATTCTAATTATACATTTTTTATATTAAAAATCAATGCGTATCTTTGAAAAAAAACTGAAATTTCGCATTTTTCTTCGATTTATAAAAAAAATACTTTGGAAAACTCTTGACATAAAATAAACATTCATGTATAATAGCCAAAGTATCATTAGATACATATATTGATTTTAAGCCCTGCGGTTAAATGCGGAGGGAGGGAATATAATGAGCCAGATTAAAGTAAAAGAAAATGAATCCTTGGACAGTGCGCTCAGACGTTTTAAGCGTCAGACTTCACGTGACGGCATCATTCAGGAAGTTCGTAAAAGAGAACACTATGAGAAGCCTTCTGTCGCAAGAAAGAAGAAGTCTGAAGCTGCTCGTAAACGCAAATTCAAGTAAGTTTCTTCAAAGCGGGTTCTGTAACGCCGACTATCCGTAAGGCAGTATTTGTTTCTCGAACAAAATTCCCTGTATTTTTGCCAAAAGCCTCGCAAGGCGGCAGCCTTGCTGCGTTTTGTGGCTTCAATACAAGCAATTTTTAGTTCTTACGAAACTGCGAAGCACTTTAAAATATAAATTTTGGATGCAAGAAAAGGCAAAAATTCCCGATAATGCTGACGCATATCGGGAATTTTTAACGCATTATTGTGCCAAAAGTTCATATTTTAAAGAAATACTTCCTTATGGGTAGTCGGCGAAAG
>CAZBVV010000086.1:0-7705 GCA_964495345.1 uncultured Eubacteriales bacterium | reverse complement strand
CAAAAATCAGGGGCTGTATCTTAAATAACCGTTTTTGGTGTTTTGATACAGCCTCAAATTATTTTACCAAACGATATTTGTATAGCTTGTATCACTGAAAAGCGTTACATCAAGGTCGGTTGTAACAACACTGACTTTTGCATCTTTGAGTATCATATTTGCATTAACCTTTGTTTCATATTTCACAAGCTTACCCTCGGGAGTGATAACTGCTTTTGCATAACAGTCGCTGTAAACAAGAGATACATTTTCTCTATCCACAGTTGCCCCCATATTCGGAGCGTATGTATCCATAACATCATCAACCAGCATAAACTCAAAAATTCGACCGTATGCACTTGATAAATCAGGATTTGTTGCTTCAGGCATATTGATTGTAATTTCATAATTGCCATCAGAAGTTGTAGTGTAAGAAATAGACTTAATATCGCTCATTGAAAGATTTGATACATATGCTTCACCGTCAGGAGAAACTATTGCAACAGCACTTGCTTTGTCACCTTTAGCAACATCGGTAGTAACCGTATCATCGGAAAGATACTTGTCCTTTGCAACTGAAACATAAGCCTGTCCGAGAGGATTTGACAACTGAATATCTGCAGTCTGAGTACGCTTTGCTTTTGTGAATGACGGACCGTCTGTTTTAAGTGCATTAACCGCAGTATTAAACATTGAAAGCAATTCTTCATCACTCTTAGGGGTTGATGCTCCGTTACCTGTGTCTGAATCTGCATTTGCATCTTCATTTTCTTGTTCATTGACATCCTCAGAAGCGTTATTACTGTCAGCATTTTCATCGGTCTGATTTTCGGGAACTGTACTGTCGGGTGATGAATTATCGGGAGTCAACGAATTATCCAATGTGCTTGCCAGAGTTGTGGTTTCATCAACAGTTGCATTCTGATTATCTTTGTTTGTCGTTGTAAAAAGACCGAAAAGAGAAAGGCAGAATATACAGATACCTGCAATAAGTATTACAATAAGAATAATCCGGGATGTTTTGTCATCAATATTATACTTTTTATTCTTCTTTTTTTTCTTTTTCTTTACAATAACTTTTTCAATAATTTCTTCCTCGGCAACAGAAGTATTATCCTCAACGGCGGTTTCAACGGTTGCTTCCGTATCGGAAACCGTATATTCTTTGGTTTGCTCGTCCATAAAAATTCTCCGTTCATATACGTTTTGTTTTATATTAGCATATATTTTCTCATTTGTAAATTACTTTTTTTTCAAACTTGACAATCATTGACAAACTTTAACAAAAATATTATTATGAAATTGTAAATAAAAGTCATTAACGTAAAGGAGAATTACTATGAAATGCAAAGAATGCGGTGCTAAGATTCCCGATAACAAAAAGTTCTGTATCGACTGCGGTGCGTGGGTAAATCCTCCCGAAGAAAGACAATGCATACATAATAGCTACTATGAGCCTGAAAGATACAGATATACGCCTTCTGTTTCTAAGAATTACGAACAACGCAACAGCAATCCCTCAGCATACAATAAAAATTCAAACAAAAATCACAAAATATACAAAGGCGTTGCATTGGCAGGAATAGTTATTGCAATTTTTGCAGTATTTATTGCAAGTATGTTAATGTTGAACACTGTTGATAAATTGTTTCCGGTTGACAGTTGGAATGAGGATCTGTTTACTGACAGCATCATAATAGCCGATGATATTAAGAGTGTTGATTTTAATGACGGTTATGCAGATGAACAGGAACAACTTGCACTCGAATATGTGGAAAATTATGTTAAAGGTATGGATTATGCAACTTTTGACAAGTTTACAGCATTAGATACCGAAAAAGTCTACACCGATATAATGAACAATCATATAAAATATAACGGTTTTACAACTGAAGAGCAATTCTACAATGACCTGCAAGACATATACGAAGAGCCTGTATCTGATATACAAGGTTACATTTCGGCAGACTTAGAAAGCGTTGCAAACAGTAAGCTTGAATACTTTGCTGATATGTATAATACTCAGGATATTTCATACGCTGTAACATACAGCTGCAAAATTTACGGTAATTCACTTTACGATTATTACTACAGATACACAGATGAAATCCTTGCCGATGCAGGCAAAAAGACATCCGATTATCTGCCCGATTACAATGATATGACGAATATTTACGACATCGGTGTTGACTTTATCATAAATGACGGTTATGAGACCTATTATGAAACCGTATGGTTAGTTGTTGCAGATGCAGGCAACGGTCCGGAAATTGTTTATGATGAATTGCTGATTGACGAAATGCTTAATACTATCAATTATTAAGATAAAAACGGAAGTCTGCAAAAACTTCATTTATGTATAAGGAATGAAATGTAAAACAAAGATGATAAATTCTAAACAGTCTGATATATACAAAACATTTTTTACTTGAAGTTTCAGACAATTAATGCTATACTGTTTATAATCGAATATTTTAGGGTGTGGTGTTTTTGTTACCGGCAATTATAATTTTTGGTCTGACATACGTACTTATGCTTATATTCAGCAAGTACAGACCTTACATAGCTCTTATTTCCGGACTTATTTTCGTCATAAGCGGAATACTTCCCATCGGTAATATTTTAGGTGCTATCGACTTTAATGTTATTCTGATGATAGCAGGAACAATGGGGCTGGTATCTCTCTTTACAGAAAGTAAAATGCCTGCATTACTTGCAGATTTACTTATGGAAAAAGTGCCTAATGTTCAATGGGCGGCTGTTGCACTTGCTCTTTTTGCGGGAATAATATCTGCATTTGTTGACAATGTGGCTACTGTATTAATGGTAGCTCCCATCGCACTTGAAATATGCAAAAAGCTCAAAGTAAATCCCGTTCCTTTTATTATTGCAATAGCAGTTTCATCAAATCTTCAAGGTGCAGCGACACTTGTGGGTGACACAACCGCCATTATGCTCGGAAGCGAACTTAACATGAGCTTTCTCGATTTCTTTGCTTACCAGGGTAAACCCGGTATATTCTTTGCTGTAGAGCTTGGTGCCGTGATTTCGGCTGTTATACTCCTGTTCATTTTCAGAAAAGAAAAAGCCGGTATTGAAAAAGCAAACAACCGCACGAAAGTCACCGATTATATTCCCACCGTGCTTCTGATTTTAATGCTTGTTCTGCTGATTTCCGTTTCCTTTGTTCCGAACAAACCCGACATTACAAACGGTCTTATTTGTTGTGCTCTGCTGATTGTGGGTCTTGTTTACAATTTAATCCGAAAGAAAAATATTTCTGCGATAACTGAGCCCCTTAAGGATATAGATTTTGAAACGATTGGCATACTGTTGGGATTGTTCCTGATGATAGGCGGACTTGATGCTTCGGGCGTTATTGGCAAAGCGGGAGAACTGCTTGCAACACTCGGCGGCAATAATCTTTTCCTGCTTTACACTATTATCGTATGGGCATCGGTTATACTCTCGGCATTCATCGACAATATTCCGTATGTTGCAACTATGATACCAATAATCAGCGGAATGGCATCCACACTTGGTGCTGAAGCTCTTGTTCCTCTTTATTTCGGACTGCTTTCAGGTGCAACACTGGGCGGCAACTGTACTCCCATAGGTGCATCGGCAAATATTACAGGTATCGGTATTCTCCGCAGAGAAGGTTATGAGGTAAAAAACAAGGATTTCTTCAAAATCGGAATCCCCTTTACGCTCGCCGCAATAATACCTGCGTATATCTACATCTGGCTCGTTTTCGGTGTTTGATAAAAAAGAAAACTGTACGTTGACTGTAGCAAATGACTAAACGTTTATATTCAAAGTAAATAACATAATAAATTTTGATGGTGTTGATTTATGACAGAAGTTAGAACTGTTTACGGTGTTAAACATAAAAATGAAGATATCAGAGCAGCATCTCGCTCCGGCGGCGTTTTTACAGCCCTGTCCGATGTGGTACTTAAAAATAACGGTTCCGTTTACGGATGTGCCCTTACCGATGACTTTTATGCTGTTCACAAGCGTGCCGTTACACAGGAACAACGTAATGCGTTCAGAGGTTCAAAATATATTCAGAGTTCTATGGGTAATGTTTTTGTACAGGTCAATAAGGACTTGCGAGACGGAATTACAGTCCTTTTTTCGGGAACACCCTGTCAGGTTCATTCGCTTATCAATTTTCTAAAAATAAAAAACACCGACACCGGCAATCTTATTACTATTGACATTCTTTGCCACGGTGTTCCCTCACCTACAGTTTGGATTGATTTTTTAAACGCAAATTTCGATAAAGAAAAAATTGAAAAAGTAGATTTCAGAGATAAAACAAATTTCGGATGGCGTGCCCATTTTGAAACGATTACAGCCGACGGTAAAGAATATTCCGGGAAAAAGTATACTGAATTATTTTATTCCCACCTTATTCTCCGTGATTCCTGCTTTGAATGTCAGTACAAAAACATCGACAGAATAGCTGACATAACAATCGGTGATTTCTGGAGAATTGAAAACAATGATAAAGCATATGATGACGACAGGGGTATTTCACTTGTAATGGTAAATACTCAGCAAGGTGAAAAATTTTTCAGTGCATGCAAAGACGACCTTATAATCCGTAAGTATCCGTTAGCAAGCTGTATTCAACCGGCTTTAAGCGAAAATTATACAAGACCCGCTAAAAAAGATGAATTTTGGTCAGAATACAACAGCGATGAGATTATGCATCTGATAGATAAATACACCGCAAAACCTGCTCCCACAGTAAAACAAAAATTGCGGGCTTTTATCGGTGACTGTATTCGCCCGTTTTTTATGGCAACACTAAAACTTATAAGGAAATCCGGATTAATATGAAATTGTTTAATGAAAAAAAAGAATGCTGCGGCTGTGCCGCCTGTGCAAATATCTGTCCGAAATCTGCCATAACAATGGAACGGGATAATGAAGGTTTTGAGTTCCCCGTTATTGCCCCAAACAGGTGTATAGATTGCGGTCTTTGTCAAAAAGTTTGCCCGATTAAGGTTTCAATCGGACAAAAAGAAAACGAAAATAAGAAAAAACATATCGGTATTATAAATCTTCAATACACAAACAACTACGGTGCTGTTATTGCGGCGGCCGTGCTTGAAGATGTTGTAAGAAATATTGTTGATGATTCCTATATTGTAAATACAATAGATTACGCTCCCAAAAAAACATTTTCAAGCAATAGAGAAAGAATAAAAGATGAGATAGAAATAGCCGGCGGCATAAGGCTCTGGCTTGACACAAAAATATCCAAACATCTTCCAAAACCGTATAATAAAAAAAGAGTACAGCAGTTTAATATTTTTAAAGACACTTTTTTAAAGTTGACACCAAGATACACCGATGCTTCACAGATTAACAAAAATGTTAATTATTCAGCATTTATTACCGGCTCTGACATTGTATGGGGTCCGAAAAGAACTAAGAATTTCAGAAGTGACGGTTATTATCTTAAATTTGCCGCTAAAGGCGAAAAAAGAATAGCATTTGCACCGAGTCTTGACCATGTTGTTAACAAAAAACTGAAAAAGCTTGCAAATTACTATAAAGAAAATTTAAAATATCTTGACTGCATATCTGTCAGAGAAAAAAGTAATGTTGATTTTATTCAGAGTCTGACTGACAAAAAGGTTTATCAGTGCTATGATCCCGTATTTCTTGTTGATGCCGATTATTACGACGATATGATCGGGATTGCTCAGGTTGAACCGAGTGAGCAAAAGTTTATTTATGTTTACATTCTGGAATATAACCAAGAAATCGTTGATTATGCAAATAAAATCGCAAAGGAAAAGAATTTAAAAATCTGTTACTATTCAGCTAACCATAAGAATTATGCTGTTGAATCAGAAGACTGTTCAACAGACGGTCCTGCAGAATTTTTATACAGACTTAAAAATGCAGAATATATACTCACAAATTCTTTTCATTGTATTGTTTTTTCACTTTTATTCAAAAAGCAATTTTTGTCATTCATAAGAAGCTCCGTAAGCATTAAATCAACTGATTTGCTCCGTGAATTCGGGCTAGAAAGCAGAATTGCCACAAAAAACAGCGATATCGACAGCAAAATTGATTTTTCTCTTGTTGATGAAAAACTGAAACAAATAAAAGAAAGCTCCTTGAGTTACCTTAAAAATGCTCTTGAAGATATAAAATAAAAATAAGTCAAAAGCGTACTTCTGTAAAAAGAGGTATGCTTTTTTGTTGACTTTATTACATAAGTGATTTATAATTATATAATAAATTAATTGTATATTTAATTGGAGATAAATTTAATGAACGATGCAAAAAACAAAGTTCTTTCGGGACTTATATGGAAATTCGGTGAAAGAATTTCCGCACAGGTGGTTACATTTGTAGTATCCGTTATTCTTGCAAGACTTCTGCCCACAGAAGCATACGGACTTATAACTCTTGTTACGATTTTTATAACTTTTGCAAACTGTGTTGTAACAAACGGTTTCGGCAGTTCGCTTATTCAGAAAAAAGATGCAACCAACACGGATTTTTCAACGGTTTTGTATTTTCAGCTTATTCTCGCAACAGCTATATATATTTTACTTTTTATAACAGCTCCCATGATTGCCTCATTCTTCGGTGAAGGATATGAACAGTTAGCACCCGTTCTTCGTGTGCTTGGTTTAAGAATCCCTCTGACAGCAATCAACAATGTTCAGCAATCATACGTTTCAAAAAAGATGATTTTCAAAAAATTCTTCTTTTCAACAATTATAGGCACAATCATTTCTGCTGTTGTTGGTATATGGATGGCTTATAAAGGCTATGGAGTATGGGCTTTGGTTGCTCAGTACCTCGTAAATACAACAGTAGGTACAATAGTGCTTGCAATTACAATAAAATGGAAGCCTGAACTTAAATTTTCATTAAAAAGTCTTAAAGACCTGTTCAGATACGGTTGGAAAATACTTATTGCATCAATTATAGGTGAAGTTTACAATGAACTGCGTACACTCATTATAGGTAAGCTTTACACATCAAACGACCTTGCTTTTTTTGATAAGGGAAAACAAATTCCGAATATGATTGTCACCAATGTAAACACGGCAATTTCAAATGTGCTGTTCCCTGCAATTTCAAATGCACAGAATAACATAACAGATGTAAGGAATATGATGCGACGTTCCATAAAAACAAGTGCATATATAATGTGCCCGTTGCTGTTCGGACTTGCCGCCGTTGCTGAGCCTGTCGTTTCGATTTTGCTTACAGATAAATGGTTGCCCTGTGCAGAATATCTTAAAATTTTCTGTCTTGTTTACTGTTTTGAGCCTATACAGACTGCAAATCTTCAGGCAATAAAAGCATTGGGCAGAAGTGATATTATTCTAAAGCTTGAAATAATAAAAAAAGGGGTAAATATACTTGTTCTTTTTGCCGTTATGAATTACGGTGTTAAAGCCATTGCTTACAGCCTGTTTTTTACAGTATTTGTTGCCGCCGTTGCAAACACATTACCAAACAGAAAACTTATAAATTACAGCTATAAATTATTGCTCACCGACATGTCTGCAGGCATTGTTATTTCTGCAATTATGGCAGTTATTGTTTATGGTGTAGGTATGCTGCTGAATCTGAGCACACTTACAGAGCTGATTATTCAGGTTGCAACAGGCGGAATCGTATACTTTGCAATTTCTGCAATTTTCAAAGTTGAAGCATTTACTTATCTTAAAGATAC
>CAZBVV010000085.1:0-7705 GCA_964495345.1 uncultured Eubacteriales bacterium | reverse complement strand
CTCAGCGAGATATGGCGTCAGATGCTTGAGGGCGAAATCAATATTCTTGTATGCACAACAATTATTGAAACAGGTATTGACATTCCCAATGCAAACACGCTTATTATTGAAAATGCAGATTGTATGGGACTCGCTCAGCTCCACCAGATAAGAGGACGTGTAGGTCGTTCTTCCCGCAGGGCTTTTGCATATTTCACATTCAAAAGAGGCAAAAATCTGTCCGAAATTGCACAGAAAAGACTTAATGCAATAAGAGAGTATACCGAATTCGGTTCAGGTTTTAAAATTGCGATGAAAGACCTTGAAATCCGCGGTGCAGGTAACCTTTTGGGTGCTAAACAGCACGGTCATCTTGAAGCGGTAGGCTACGATATGTACCTCGAAATGCTTTCTGAAGCCGTTGTTGAAGAACAAACACAAGTGGTTAAACAGGATGAGCCTGAATGTCTTGTTGACGTCAGCATTGAAGCACATATTCCAGAAAAATATATCGACAGCACACCGCAACGACTTGCTATGTACAGAAGAATTGCATCCGTCAGAAGTGAGGACGATGCCGAAGATGCACTCAACGAGCTTGCAGACCGTTACGGAGAGCCACCAACAAGCGTAAAGGGACTTGTCACGGTATCGCTTATAAGAAACTCGGCTATGAAACACGGAATACATCTGATAAATCAGAACGGAGACCGGATTCTGTTTTTCAGCAACAATCTTACTGCGGATATACTGTCACCTTTGCTTAAAACCATGCGAAACAGAATTGTAATCAACTTGACAAACAAGCCGTTCTTCTCTGTAAAAGTCGAAAAAAATGAAAATGTGCTTGACCTTGTCCGCCGGGTGTTAAGGCTCATGGATGCAGGTCAGAACTAATCTGCACCAAAGTATACAAACAGGAGCTGTGTTTTACAGCTCCTTAATTTTTTTATTTTTTCTGATATCATCCGAATATTGCGGTTATGCAATAGCGGTCGGAATTAAAGTACAATCCTGTTTCAACAAGAATATAATATTCTCCCGCTTGGCTGATTTGTGCAGTAAGTGTAACTGTATCGCTGTCCCAATCGGCAGTTGTTGAAGAAATCATATTTCCGTCCGAATCAAGAATTGAAATAATCCAGCCTTCCTTGGATTCAGAAACACTTGCGGTATGAGTAAAATCAACCTGTAATGTTCCTGCACCGTCAAGTTCGAGTTTGTAATAATCTTCGTCAAAATCAGTACCGTATTCAATCATCGTGCCGTTCACAGGCTTATCAAGAGTGATAACATCGGCAGAATCAATGGTATTATTGGGTTCAGACTCCCATGTGCTGTCCTGAACAGTAACAAGCATCAGCCTGTAAACAATATTATTGTGATATATATTATCGGAATCAATCAAAATATAATAATTGCCTGCCGAAATACCGATATTCGGTGACTGATGTATATTTTCAGACCAATAGGAAACTGAATCGTATGCCACGTCACCGTTTTCTGCTACAACGGAAATATGCCAACCCTCTTTTTGCTCGGTAAGCGCCTCGTGAATAAAGTCAATAACAACAAATCCGTCGTTTTCCATTGTAAATGAATAATAATCACGGTCTGATGCACCGTTACGCTCCGTAAGTGAACCTACGGTTTCAGTATTGACAGCAATAGGCGTTGCCGATTGAACAGAATCGTTCATTTCTTTCTCAATAGATGAATCCTTTGTAAAGGAAACATTTAATGCGTAGGATACGGACGTATGAACATGTGACATAACGGTTACAAAATAATAACCCGGTGAAAGTCCCATAACGCCGCTGTTAATTGTTGCCGCACCCATGCCCGACGTTGTGTAAAAATACTCATTACCCTGCATATCGGTAACACGGATTCGCCATGCAACGGTATAGTCGGTTGATGATACATCTGCTTCATGCTCAAAATAAAGCACCACATAGCCTTCCTGCGTAACCTCAAACATATACCAATCTTCATCGGAACTTTTTGAGGTGGCAGATGCAGAACCGTTAAAAGTTTTATCAAGTGAAAGCTCGCTATATCTGGTTTTTGCATTATTAGGCTCAATTTCGTAATTATCTGCCTGTGCAAAACCGATGGCAAGGTCATACTTTTCCGATGTATAGCCGGAAATACACTCTACGCTTATTCTGTAATTTCCCGAGGAAATACCTATAGCCCCCGATTGACGACTTGTTCCCACGGATGTGTATGAAATACGTTCAAGCTCCCTGTAAGCATGGGTTTTGCCCATTCCGTCGGGAGAATACTCCTCATAAAGAGTTATATACCATATGCAATCGTCACCTGTGGGAGTGTCCGTGTGATTGAATGCAAAAATAATAACACCTCGCTGTGATACGGAAAAAGTGTACACATTTGTTGCAATAATATTTGCAAGGCTGTCTCTTATAATATTATTAATCTTAACCGGAACAACTGTCGTACCCGCACTTTCAGTACTTATCTGTGTCTGCTCAATTTCTTCAACATCACTGTCGGGCAGAACGTCATCGGGATTCACCGCCGACGAATTACCGAAAATATTATCGTTTTCCACTTGATAGGCGGATGTATCTTCATTTTCGGATGTACCGAGAAATAAAGCATCAACGGAATTTGTTTTTACAGATGAATCATTTAAGTCTGCCGATAATGCGTCATTTATGCTGACTGTTTCCCAAACAGGTACATTCGGCAACAGTGCAAGCAATATTACAAGACACGCCGCAACAACGGTTGTTACAACTTTGTGTTTCACATTATCAGCTCCTATACGTAACATATAATTTTTTTACTTTATAGAGACGCAGTTTCCTACAAAATAAAAACAGACCGTATTGATTATAACACGGTCTGCACTATTATTCAAGCAAAATTAATCAGAAAGAAATTCCACTGATAAAAAGATTGTGAATGGCATCAAGCATCTTTGTTACAAGATTCATAAACATATAATAGAATGTACTGCTTCCGCCGTCAACTGTTGAAAGCAAAGAGCCTTCTTCAAGAGCAAGATCACACATTCTTGCAACATCGTATGAATATGTTGAAAGATCACTTTCGTCAAGGGTGATAAGACCAACACCTCTTACGATATCATTTGAATATGATGAACAGCCAACTGAGGGAACTGTTGTGATATCAATACCCTTGTAAGTTGTTGTGAAGGAGTTTATATGGTCATGTCCGAAGAATGATGCAATAACATCGCCTGTTTCTACCCATGAATCAAACTGACCTGCAGAAAAATATGAAGGACAGGGAGGCTCAAACATAAAGCCTGTGTGTTTAGAGAATGAGGGTACGGGAAGATAAGCTACATCTTTATATGTAAAATCCTTAATACCGAAAGGAAGTGAGGGGAACATTGCCTCATAAATTTCGGGAACGATAATATGCTGGAATACGATTGAGGGAACATTCTTACCGCCGTTTACTGCGGCAAGGGCAGCTGCTGTTGTTTCATACCATTCAATCTGATCTTCTCTGACATAGTCATAACCGAGCCATTCTCCTGTTTCTTCATCACGGAGAGATGAACCTGAATCAAAGAACCAAAGGTTGAATGCAATTTTTGTGCCGTCAGAAGAAAGAAGAGGAAGATTTGAGTTGCCACAGCCGTAAAGTCCGGGAACATCGTATGTAAGACAAAGGTCACCGCCGATAGCCTTGTACATCGCAAGGAGAGTTTCCTTATCCACATCCTGCTCCTGGTCGTGATTACCGAAAACAAGAGCAAAAGGAACACCTGCATCAACTGTAGGTGCAAGAAGAGCCTCAATAGCTTCTCTCTTTACCTCTTTAGCTGCAACTGTATTATCACCAAGGAAAACTACAAGATCAGGCTCATACTTTGCAAGAGCTTCTCTCATAAGCTGATCTGTTGTAGCTTCAAGATTTTCATCATCCTGAATGTCTGCAAAAATCATGATTTGGAACTGTCCGTTTTCGTCAAACTGAAGTGCCGTATCATCTGCAAAAGCCATAACGGAGCAAAGTGCTGCCATCATGCAAGCGAGAAGAATGCACAAAATCTTTTTAGCTGTTTTCATTACTGAAACACACCTTTCATAAATTTATTATACTATATTTTAACAATTTAAGCACTAAAATGCAATACCTAAATGAAAAAAGGAGCTGTGTTTTTTACAGCTCCGATAACATTTAAGTTGCTTTGCCGAGAGTAATAAGCCAATGAACACCATTGATAAACTTTCGGAAATATTTAACAACCCTGTAATAGAACTTGCTTCTGCCGCCCTCAACCTCGGAAATCTGAGAACCCTCTTCAAGAGCAAGGTCGAACATATAAACCATTTCATATTCATATGTTGAAAGGTCGCTTTCATCAAGTGTAACGAGTCCGACACCTCTTGAAATGTTGTCGTGATATGCACTGCCACCTACGGTAGAAACATTGTTTATGCCGATTCCCTGATATTCCGTCTGAAAATCGTTTATATGGTCGTGACCGCAGAACATCGCTATAACATCACCATGCTCAACCCATGCATCAAACTGATTTGAATGATAATATGAAGGACTGCAAGGCTCCATTATTATGCCGTTGTACTTTGAAAAAGAAGGAACGGGAAGATATGTAATACCTTCATATGTATATCCGTCAGTTTCAAAGGGAAGCTCCACCGAATAAATTGCGTTGTACACATCAGGAACGATGATGTGCTGAAAAACCATAGAGGGAACGGATTTGCCGCCGTTAGCAGCTTTGAGTGCTGTTTCGGTTTTTTCATACCACTCAACTTGATCATCTCTTACATAGTCATATCCGTCACGGCTGCCATCTTCAAGAACAAGAGCCGAACCTGTATCAAAAAACCAAAGATTGAATGCAGTATTTTTTCCATCCGATGATAGAATGGTAAGATTCGAGTTTCCGCAACCGTAAATTTCGGGAGCCGCATCAGTAGTAAGACAAAGCTCCCCGCCGATTTCCTGATACATATTCAGCAATAATTCTTTATCTCCGCCCACATTTTCCTGGTCGTGATTGCCGAAAACAAGAGCAAAAGGAACATTTGCTTCGATTGTGGGAGCAAGAAGAGCCTCTATTGCGATATAATGAGTTTCGGCAGATGCTGAAACAGTATTATCACCAAGGAATACAACAAGGTCGGGCTCATACTTTGCGAGTGCTTCAGTCATAATTTGAGTTGTGGTTTCTTCGATTTCCTCATTATCCTGATTGTCGGCAAAAATCATAATTGTAAATTTACCGTCAGAATTAAATTGGAGCTTTGTTTCGCCTTTTGCAAATGAAATAACTGACAAACTTGTAAGTACCGCAAAACAGGATAATATGACTGCAAGGATTTTTCTTACGGTTTCCATAATTAACACCCGTTTTAAAAATCTATGTATTTTCTGAGTTTTGCTTCCTGCTTTGCCTTTTTCTTGGCGTACTTTTCTTCCTCTTTCTTATCCTGTGCCTCTTTTTCAGCCGCATCGGGAAGAGGTTTGCCTGCATTGTATGCTTCAATTGCCGCATTTCTTCTCTTTTTAGCGTTCTTTACATACCATACAACAAAAACAGTAAATACAATAACAAGAACGGCAACAACAATAGCTGTTACTAAAACAGAAGAGCCGGAATCGTTTGCAGGGACTTCGGTATTAGGCTGTGTAACAACCGATGCACAGTCAGCACAAAGAGCAACGTCAAGACCTTCGTAAGTTTCGGTAGCAACTCTGACATTCGTATATTTTACACTGTGTTCGGCACAAGCAGAGCTGTTGCTTATAACTGCAAATGCAGAATAGGAAAGAGAACCTGCAGGAACAGATACATCTTCGGATGTGTCTTCAACAGCAACAGCTGCAACATATTCAAGAACAGCATCGTTTGCTCCGTCTGTGTAGAAAGTAAAACCGTCAACAACAGAATCTTCATTACCGTCCTGATAATAACCGAAAGCAAGGTTCTCAATTTCGGTTACAGATGCAGGAATACGAACTTTTGTAAGAGACAAACAATCATAAAATGCACCGTTACCGATTTTTTCAACAGCAGAACCGAGACTGAGTATTTCGAGTGCAGTACAATCCTTGAATGCGATATCACCTATCATTTTAACGCCGTTACCGATAACAACATATTTGAGATTTTCACAGCTCTGGAATGCTGAATCACCAATATATGTAACAGAATCGGGAATAACAACAGTTTCAAGATCGTGACAGTCATAGAATGCCGCATTTTCAATCATTATAACGGAATCGGGAATAATAGCCTCTTTAAGATTTTCTACGCCGGAAAATGCAGACGCATTTATCTTTGTTACAGGCACATCATCAATAGCCGCAGGGATTTCAACTGCAATAGGTGCTTCAGCTTCATCCGAGCCGTAACCGGAGATTTCGATATACGCATCAAAATCTTCGCCGTCTTCCGGTTCAACTAAATTATAAGAGAAATTGCCATACTCTTCCGCATAAGCAGTTACGGTGAACAACATAAACACCGCAATAAGAGCAAGCATTGTAAAAAATACTTTTTTGATTTTTAATGATTTCATATTAATCACTCCGTACTCTGTATTCTAATAAATTATAGGTAAAAAAATGGGGTATGTCAATAGGTTTGAATAAATTTCGTTTAAAATACTGATAAAATTTGACAAATATATACAATTCCTGTCAGTACTCTGTTGCAAACGGATTAACATCGACACCGACAAATTCAGAAATCTTGCCGTGAACGGAATCGGGAATAAAAACATGAGCCGCAAGGTACATAAGCGTATTTTCCCAATCCCGAGCAAAGGGTGATATATCAACACCCTCTTCGCACAGCTTTTTGCCTATTCTTGCAACAAACATCCCGACAGCTTCAATGTCTTCGGCAATTTCGGATTCTTCCTTTTTTTCAAGCAACGCAATTTTTTCATCACTTAACGATACAAAATATTTATACAAAAATACAGATTTAAAATCGTAGGGCAGCGATACAACAAGTTTTTCAAGCAACGCCATTATTGAGCGTTCAAATCCGAATTTATCACCATCAATCACGCTTGTGCGTATTTCAGCAACCGATTCTGCCATATCCTTTCCTATGTTTGCAGTTGTATTATCGACGTTTGCAGCAACAGGTTTGCAAATATTTATGGCAATCGAGTAAAACCACTGTTCAAAAGCCATGTGATCACTTAACTTGCTTACGGATTCAAACATCTTTTTAAAAATCTGCTCCGTAAGATTCATAGCGGCAATCATATCACCCGACATAAGCTTACAGATAAAAAATATGTTTTTATAATAGGCAAGATACAGACTTTTGTATGCAGACCTGTTACCGTGTTGTGCCAGAACAACCTGTGGTGCAATCTGCTTGCTTTTTTCGATATTCATTTTATTTCCTCCCTGAAAAAAATTTCCCGTCATTTTAGATAATAGTTTAAATCGGAAAATTTTTCAAGTCATTCGACAAAAAAAGAGACACTATCTGCTTGTATTATTACAGAAAGGAAAATCATTGACAAACGTAAATAAGAGTGATATAATGAAAATCGTGTTAGAATGTGTTTTAATATAACTAAGAAAAGAGAAAATATAATCGTTTTTTAAATTTAAAGGTGTAAATAATGGGAATTTTAGAATCTATTGCAACCGTTATGGTTGAATTATGGGAAAACAGAAAAAGGCTTTTCCGCCTTGCGAAATATGAACTTAAAAATCAGCACGG
>CAZBVV010000084.1:0-7776 GCA_964495345.1 uncultured Eubacteriales bacterium | reverse complement strand
CCAAGGCAAATACCCAATAAAGGTTTTCCGTTTTTTACTTCTTCATCAATGACGGGAACAAGTCCTGTATCAATTAATTTTTTCTTCGCATCTGCAAATGCACCTACACCGGGAAGAATAATTCTGTCCGCATTTTTTATTTCAGCAGGATTGCTTGTAACAACGGCATCTATACCAAGATGTTTAAGCGAACCTGTCAAAGAAAACAGGTTGCCAACGCCGTAATTTATAATAGCTGTCATTTATATTGTACCTTTCGTAGATGGGATTTCATCTTTGAATTTTTCATCTATTGCAACTGCAATTTTCAAAGCTCTTGCCAATGCTTTGAAAGTCCCCTCAATTATGTGATGAGAATTTGTGCCGTCAAGCTGTTTTAAATGAAGATTCATTTTTGCACATCTTGTAAATGAACACATAAATTCTTCAACAAGCTCAGTATCAAAATCACCGACTTTTTGTGTGGGAATATGTAAATCATAGTTAAGATAAGCTCTGCCGCCCACATCAACTGCACATAAAATCAAACTTTCATCCATCGGCAGAATAATGTGTCCGTATCTGTTGATGCCTTTGCCGTCACCGATACAATCATTTATTGCTGTGCCCAAAACTATACCAATATCTTCAGTTGTGTGATGATAGTCAACATTTATATCACCTTTACAATTTACTGTAAGATCAAATCTTGAATGTTTTGCAAAAAGGGTTAACATATGGTCAAGAAAACCGCAACCTGTATCAATTTCCGATTTACCCGTACCGTCAAGATTTACAGATAGACTTATATCCGTTTCCGCAGTTTTTCTTGATATTGAATATTCTCTCATGATTAAACTCCTTTCAGAATTTCATCCGTAGCTTTGATTAAAGCCTGCATCTGCTCCGCAGAACCGATAGTAATTCTTACATAATCTCTTATTCTTTCGTTATTAAAATGCCTTACAAGAATATTTCTCTTGCGAAGCTGTGTATAATAATCTTCACCCGATATTGAATTGTGCTTTGTAAAGATAAAATTTGTTTTTGATTCAATAGTTGAAAATCCTCTTTTTTCAAGCTCATTAACAGTATAATTTCTGTTTTCGATAATAGCCGAAATACATCTGTTAAAATAATCAATATCAAGCATGGATTCCTTGCCTGCAATTATTGACAGTCTGTTTATGTTGTAAGGATTGAATGAAAATTTCATCTTTGCAAGGTCTGCAATTATATCTGAATTTGCAACGGCAAATCCGAGTCTTGCACCGGCAAGGTTTCTTGATTTTGAGAACGTTCTTGATACTATAAGATTATCGTATTTATCAATAAGTGAAATTGCCGATTCCGCACCGAAATCGACGTATGCCTCATCAATCAGAACAATGCTATTTTTATTGCGGACAAGTATATCTTCGATTTGTTCGACTGTTAAAGCAAGACCTGTGGGAGCATTTGGATTTGCAATAAAAATTGGTTTGTTTTTGCCATAGTATGCACACGGATTTATTGACAAATCATCTTCAAGCGGTACTATTTCAGGCTGCAAACCGTACAATTCACAAAACACTTTATAAAAACCGTATGTAATATCCGCAAAACATGGCTGATTTTCATTATCGCAAAATGCTTGAAACGAAAACGCAAGTATTTCATCCGAACCGTTGCCCATAATAATATTATCGCTTTTAACACCGAGAACTGTAGCTATTGCATCAATAACCTCTTTAGTGTCAGGGTCAGAGTAAAGGTTTAGTCTTTCAATTTCTGCAACATTTAATGCATCAAGAACATTTGGCGATGGGGGAAATGGGCTTTCATTTGTATTTAATTTGATTAAATTATCAACTTTGGGCTGTTCACCGGGCGTGTACGGCTCAATCTTTGAATATCTTTGTGATAAAAATCTGGACATTTAAAACACTTCTTAAAATTTCTTAAATCTTATACCTATTGATTTGCCGTGAGCCTGTAATCCCTCACGGTTTGCAAAATCCTCAATTCTTTCATGGCATTTTGCAAGTGCGTCTTCCGAATAATATATGAATGACGATTTTTTAATAAAGTCATCAACTGACAGGGGAGATGAAAATTTTGCAGTACCGCTTGTGGGGAGAGTATGGTTAGGACCTGCAAAGTAATCACCAAGTGCCTCCGGAACATTTTTTCCAAGAAAAATGCTGCCTGCGTGTTTTATAAGAGGAAGCACCTCAAAAGGATTATCCACGCACACCTCAAGATGTTCGGGAGCAATTTCGTTGCTCAGCTCAATAGCAGTCTTGATAGAATCAACAATAAATATCTTCCCGTTGTTGTCGATTGATGTTCTCGCAATATCCTCACGAGGTAAGAGCTTTAGCTGTCTTTCTATTTCATTGGAAACTTTCTTTGCAAAATCCATATCTGTTGTTATAAGTACAGAGCTTGCCATTCTATCATGCTCAGCCTGTGAAAGGAGATCTGCCGCTACATTTGCGGGGTCGCAGGTTGGGTCTGCAATAACAAGTATTTCGCTTGGACCTGCAATCATATCAATACTGACCTTGCCATACACCTGCTTTTTAGCTGTTGCAACAAATATATTACCGGGGCCAACAATTTTGTCAACTTTAGGAACACTTTCAGTTCCGTATGCAAGAGCAGCAACTGCCTGTGCACCGCCGATTTTAAATATTTTTGTAACACCTGCTATTTTTGCCGCAGTAAGGATTGCAGGATTGATTTTTCCGTCAGCAGAGGGGGGAGTTACCATAACAATTTCTTTTACACCTGCAATTTTAGCTGGAATTGCATCCATAAGTACAGTGCTTGGATATGCGGCAGTACCGCCGGGCACATAAAGTCCGGCTCTGTCAACAGGAGTAATTTTCTGTCCGAGCACAATTCCGTCCTCTTTAGTTAAAACGAAGTCGTTTCTGACCTGCTTTGAATGAAACTGAGCAATATTATCCCTTGCCTGTTCAAGTGTTTCAATAAAATAACTGTCCGTCAAACGGAATGCTTCTTCAATTTCTTCTTGAGTAACGAGCAGAGAATCGAGTTTGCATCTGTCAAATTTTTCGCAATATTCTAATAATGCACTGTCACCATTATTTTTGACATTTTCAATTATTTCTTCAACAATTCTTTCGATTTCTTCATTTTTCTTTTCATCCTCACGGACAAAAACGGTGAAATCCTTAACTGTTGATGTGTCTATAATCTTAATCATTTGATAATTCCTCGCTGAATTTTGTTATGATTCTGTTGATTTCATCAGTTTTAAATTTATAACTTGCTTTATTGGCAATAAGTCTTGCACTGATAGGCAAAAATTCGTTGATAACAACAAGATTATTTTCTTTAAGTGTTGTTCCTGTTTCAACTATATCAACGATAACATCCGATAAATCAAGAATCGGAGCTAATTCAATAGAACCGTTTAATTTAATGATTTCAATATTTCGGTTAATGCTTTTAAAATAGTTTTTTGCAATATTTACAAATTTTGTAGCTACTCTCAATGTAACGTCGGGATCGTCTTTAAATCCGTTCATTCCGGCAACACACATTCTGCATTTGCCGATACCTAAATCAAGCAATTCGTAAACGTCAGGCTCATATTCAAGTAAAATATCTTTGCCCACAATACCGATATCTGCCGCACCGTGTTCTACATAAATACTTACATCCGACGGTTTAACAAGAAAATAACTTATGCCGTTTTCTTCGCTTGTAAAAACAAGCTGACGGGAATTTGAACGCATTTCATCGCAATCATAGCCTATTTTTGCAAAAATATCAAAAACTTTACTGCCTAATCTGCCTTTTGGAAGAGCTACACTAATCATAATTCTTCCTCCTTTATGTCAGAGCCGTCAATCTTGTAAACTTTCCCTTTATATGAAGCGGGGAGGGAAGTAACTACATTGTAAAATATACCGTCTGCATATAATTTTTCGGTCAGAGAAAGTAATGTCGTTACATCTGATTTGTCGTTATACAGGATATATACAGGGCTATTTACCAATTCTTTTTTATGTAACTGCCTGTCGAGCGCATCAAAATAAATCGCAAACCCCATAGCGTTAGTACAGTCTTTGCCCATTTTGCTCAGAAGCATATCGTATCTGCCGCCCGAAAGCACATCCCTCGGTATGCCGTGAACGTATCCGTGCATAAGAATACCGTTGTAATAGTTTGGATCACCCGAAACGGATAAATCAATTTTTACATGGTCTGCAAAACCTGCTGATTGAAGAATTGAATAAATACTGCTGATTTCGTTGACCGCATTTTGCATTCTTGTGTTAAGTGCATTGTTTGCAGCATGGGAAATAGCTTCACTGTTTGATTTTTTCGTTATCACAAGTCCCGTTGCCGTGTTCACAGGATTCATAGGCAAAGAATTTTCATTTGCCAATCTGATTATGTCATGGGAATTTTTACAGCTAATCAGTTTATGCAGTTCTGCTCTTAATCCCGAATCATTTGTTAAACAGTCAAGCAGCCCCTCTATATATTCCATATGGGAAATTTCAAGTATTGCATTCGGGTCAACTTCCAAAAGACTTTTGATAGCAAGAATTATAATTTCAACCGTCTGATACAGGTCAATTTCGCCTAATACCTCAAGACCTACCTGAGAAATCTCCTTAAATTCATGTATGTCCTTTGATTCCCTGTATACGTTTTCCGTATAATAGAGTTTTTGACGCTCTGTTCCGTCTGCACTTTTAACAATGCTCAGCGTCACGTCGGGTTTTAACGCCATAAGCTTACCGTTGAGGTCGGAAAATGTTATAATTCGCTGACCGTGAAGAAAATCTTTGTTTCTTGCGTAAAAGTCATAAGATTCAAATTTGCTCATTCTGAACTTTTTAAATCCTGCTGATTCGTAAAGATTGCGTAATTTAAGAGTTAAAATCTCATCGCTGTATAAAAAATTCAAATTATCCGTCAAAAAATTCACCTTCTAATCAGAACAATCCTTCGATTGTACCGTCTTCGTGTATATCTATTTTAAGTGCACTTGGTACTTTGGGAAGACCCGGCATTGTAAGAATATCACCTGTCAGAACAGTAATAAATCCTGCACCGGAATAAAGTCTTACATCTCTTACAGTAATTTTAAAGTTTTCGGGTTTACCGAGCTTTGTCATGTCATCTGAAAGAGAATACTGAGTTTTTGCTATGCAAATTGGGAGATTATCGCGACCTAAGCGTTCAATTTCTGCAATAGATTTTTCTGCACCTGCAGTAAAGATAACTCCATCAGCTCTGTATATTTCCCTTGCTATCATGCCGATCTTTTCTTTGATTGAAAGATCGGTATCATATATAAATCGGAAATTACTTTTGTTTTCATATTCATCAATAGTGTCGCAAACAGTCTGTGCAAGCTCAGCTGCACCCTCACCGCCATTAGCGAATCCGTCTGAGATACAAGCCTTTACACCCATTGATTTGCAATAATCTTTAACAAAATCAAGCTCTGCATCTGTATCTGTGTAGAATTTATTGATTGCAACAACTACGGGTACACCGTATTTCTGCATATTTTCTATATGAGTACCAAGATTTACTATACCTTTTGTAAGAGCATCAAGATTTTCTTTTGATGTGTCTTCTTTTTTCACACCGCCATTGTATTTGAGAGCTCTGCAAGTTGCAACAAGTACAATACATGAGGGTTCAAGACCTGCAACACGGCATTTGATATCAAGGAATTTTTCTGCACCAAGGTCAGAACCGAAACCTGCTTCCGTAATAGTATAATCAGCAAGCTTCAAAGCAAGTGACGTTGCTCTTACGGAGTTGCATCCGTGAGCTATATTGGCAAACGGTCCGCCGTGAATAATAGCAGGTGTGTGTTCAAGTGTCTGCACCAAGTTAGGATTGATAGCATCCTTCATAAGAAGCGTCATAGCTCCCGCACATCCTAAATCTTTAGCGTAGATTGGTTCACCGCTGTAATTATATGCAACAAGAATGTTCTCAAATCTCTCTTTAAGGTCAGTAAGATTCTTTGCAAGGCAGAGTATAGCCATGATTTCGCTTGCAACCGTGATGTTAAATCCGTCTTCTCTGGGAACACCGCAAACTTTGCCGCCCAAACCTACAACGATATTTCTCAATGCACGGTCATTCATATCCATACAGCGTTTAAAAAGGATTCTTCTGGGATCGATATTAAGTGTATTACCTTGCTGAAGATGATTGTCAATGATTGCACAAAGAAGATTATTTGCCGCTGTAATTGCGTGCATATCACCTGTAAAATGAAGATTTATGTCCTCCATGGGAACTACCTGAGAGTATCCGCCGCCTGCCGCGCCGCCTTTGATACCGAAAACAGGACCGAGTGATGGCTCACGCAACGCAATAATTGCATTTTTGCCTATAACTTTCATAGCTTGACCGAGACCGACGGTTACTGTTGTTTTTCCTTCACCGGCGGGTGTGGGATTTATTGCCGTTACAAGAATTAGTTTACCGTTTTTGTTTTCTGCCACTCTGCTGAAAAGTGAATCATTAAGCTTTGCCTTATACTTGCCGTATAAATCAAGCTCATCTTCACCGATAGACAAACTTTCTGCGATTTCCTTAATAGGTAGCATATTACAACTCTGAGCTATTTCTACATCTGTAAGCATTACAATCACTCCGTTAATAATTTTTTTAGCATTATATATTCTTATATTATATAAAAGTTCTTATGAAAAAGCAATATTATAATAATAAATAAATGGGATAATTAGCAAAAATTTTTAGTTATTTTACAGAAAAAAGACACCTGCGAAGCAAGTGCCTTTTTGATTATTACAGTTTCATTGCTACATCCCATGCCTGCCAGATAACAGTACGAAGATTGCCAACCTTGTCAGCATCACCTACAATGTGTACGTGTTTTGATTTTTCAGCTATGGGAGCAGGTTTATAACCAACTGAAAGAATTACATTGTCTGCGGAAATATCAACTGATTTGCCGTCTTTAGTAACGACAGTAACACCGTCTTTTCTGATTTCGGTAGTTTTTGTTTCAAGATAGACGGGAACATTGTTAGCCTTAAAGCAATCACGAAGGAAGCTTGTGTTTGCAAGTGCAACACCGGGAGTTGTGATAAGGTCATCCTGCATCTCGATAATTGTAGGATTCTTGCCTTGAAGATAAAGCTCATAAGCAATTTCACAACCTGTAAGACCGCCGCCGACAACAACTACATTGTCACCTACAGTTTTTGTGCCGAGAAGATAATCAACAGCTTCAATGCCGTATTCTTTTGCACCCTTTACAGGGATTGAGTTTGCAACTGAACCTGTTGCAATAATAACTTCATCAGCCATAAGTGAATCAATGTTTTTGATTTCAGTATTAAAATGAATATCAATGGGGTATTTTTTGATTTCTCTGTTGTACCATGTAATAAGGTCACGGTCTTTTTCTTTATATGAGGGAGCAGCTGCAGCAATAAACACACCGCCGAGTTTGTCACTCTTTTCATAAAGTGTAACCTTGTGACCGCGTTTTGCACATACGATAGCCGCTTCCATACCGCCTATACCGCCGCCGACAATTGCAATCTTTTTCTGTTTTTTTGCAGGTAATACCTTATATTTTTTGGACTGCATTGTCTGAGGATTAAGTGCACAACGTGAAAGTCCCATTGTATCTTTCAGATCCTGAGTATTTGCATGACCTTTTGATGATGAGAAGTTGAAACAACCACTGTGACAGCAGATACAAGGCTTGATATCTTCAAGTCTGTCATCAATGAGTTTTGTAATCCACTCGGGGTCAACAAGGAACTGACG
>CAZBVV010000083.1:0-7800 GCA_964495345.1 uncultured Eubacteriales bacterium | reverse complement strand
GTGGTTTTATGAATGAAAATACTCTGCCTGTTAAAGAAAAAATTGATAAGCTCATTTGCAGTAAGACTTTTGATTGCGTTATTGCTTCAGTTTACCGCAATTACATCGGCAGTCCCATTTCCTGTTTAATGGGCTGGAATGAAATGATGACATCACGTGAGCAGGCGGTTGTGGGTGAAGCAAATAATGCTGATTATTTCGTGTTTAAAAATGTTTATTCAGCCTGCTCTGATGACGTTATAAATGTGATAAAAAAAGAAAATTCGGGAATGTCTCCCGAATGTGTGTATATCGCAGGGATGAATACGGAATGTTGCGTGTTGCTTACTGCCGCAGATTTTTTTGAAAAGGGAATAAAACCTGTTGTACTTGCCGAATATTGCGGTTCAACAGGCGGTGCAAATTCACACAATGCAGGTATACTGAGCCTTGAAAGTATTATCGGTAAAAGCAATATTATCAGACATCCTTTGTAAAATCCCTGTCCTTTTCCAAAAGTAAAGCCTCCGCTTTAAGGTATTCATCAACGGACCCATAGCCTGCGTTAAGATTTTTAAGCATGAGGTTTGTTATCTCCGTTTTAAGCTTTTCGTTTGCCTGTTGAGGAGTCATATTTTCGGTTAAAAATGGCTTACCTATTCTTGCGGCAAGAGTTTTGCTCCTGAAAGAGTAATCTCCCGTAACGGCTACAGGCAGAATTAACGCATTGTTTTTGCAGGCAAGAGATGCTGCTCCGTATTTAAAATCGGTTAACATACTGTCCGTTCTGTTTCGTGTGCCCTCGGGAAAAATCCCCAATGCACCGCCGTTTGCAAGCACATTGTTTGCCTCCTGTTTCGCTTGAAAGTCGTTTCCGTTGCGGTTAACGCATATACAACCTGTCATGCGGAAGAACCATGCAAAACGCCCTTCAAAATATTCGCATTTTGCCATATAGCTTATTGGTCTGTGAGTTGCACATATTACCATACATTGGTCCATAATGTGCTTATGATTGCAGGCAATAACTACCGCACCTTTTTTCGGAATATTTTTTTTACCGAATATTTTTGGCGTGTACCAGAATTTAAAAATCGGTTTTAAAACTGTTGTAATTACGGTAAAACCTATTGCTTTCTTTTTGGTCATTTAAGAAATCGCTTCCTTTTGGCTGTCTTTTTGTAATTTCAGAAAATCTACTTTGTTGTAAGGTGTTTTTGGCAGCGTATCAACAAATTCGTAGCTGTACGGAACGCTGTGATGTGAAAGATTTTTTTCGCAGTATTCGTGTATCTCCATACGAGTCATCGGAGTGTATTCTTTGTTCTCATTGAGTATTACGTAAACCTTTACAACCTCTTTTTTGTAAGGGTGGGGAATTGCAACGGCAACACATTTTTTTACAAAATCAAGTTCCTCAATTACTTTTTCAACCTGCGTTGGAAATACGTTGAAACCCGATGAAATAATTATTCTTTTCAGCCTCAGCTTGTAATGAACAAAGCCGTCTTTATCAATGCTTGCCATATCACCGGTATGAAGCCAAAGCTTTCCGTCCTTGTGAAGCCTTAAAGTGTTAAGTGTTTCCTGTTCGTTGTTTCTGTATCCGAGCATTATCGTAGGACCGGTAACGCACAGTTCGCCGTCTGTATCCGCAGGCATTTCATTGATTGTGTCAGGCTCAACTATGCACATTTCGTTGCCGATAAGCGGCTTTCCGATTGTGCCCGATTTGTAAGCATCACCTACCGAAAGACTAAGTGCTGCAAGACCTTCTGTCATGCCGAATCCTTCGCAGATTTTGACATCGGAATTATGATTTTTTAAAAATTCGTTTACTTGTTTTTCGAGTTTGGCGGGTAATGTGTCGCCGCCGCTTACAGCGTATTTAAGATATGAAAAATCCATGTGTTCTACACCCTTTGCATTAATCAACGCTTCATAAAGAGTGGGAACGCCAAACAGCATTGTGGGTTTGTGCTTTTTGAGAATACTGCCGAATTTTTTTGCATCGAATTGAGGAATCAGCACCGAACAAGCACCGAAGCAAAAGCAGACGTGTACGCATACGCCAAGTCCGAATCCGTGAAAAATAGGCAGAATTGCAAGAATTTTGTCACCTACGGTTACATCTCGGAGAGTTAGTATCGACTGTATTCCGAATGAGTTGAAATTGCGGTTTGACAGCATAATGTCCTTTGGCGTACCCGTTGTACCTCCGCTGTGAAGAATTATTGCAGGTTCGTTATTTTGCATATGTGCGGGGATAAATTCTGTTGCATCACTTTTAAGTTTTGCAAAATCACGCCATTTGATAAATCTGTTGTCCGATTCTGCATCCTTTTTGTTTTTTATATTTTTCAGCTTCAAAAGAATTTTCATAACAGGCGGTAACGTTTCCGTGGGAGAGGCAACAATGGCAGTTTTCACCTGTGTTGCATTAATGATTTGTTGGAGTTTTTGCTTGCAACTGTCAAGGATAAGAACTGTTTTGCTGTCGGATGAATTGATGTAGTTTTTTATTTCTTCTTCTGCGGAAAGGGGATGAATAATGTTTGCAACGGCACCGAGTCTGTTAAGTGCGTAAATGCTTATCACCGCTTCGGGAGTGTTTGGCATGATTATTGTGACAATATCATTTTTTTTGACACCTATTGCTGCAAAAGACTGAGACACGGACTCTATTTTTTTTATAAGATTTGAATAGGTGCATTTTTGCCCGAAATAGTCAAATGCAGGTGCATCCGGATGGGCTTCGGCAGATATTTTCAGCATCCCGAACATGGAAATATCGGGAATGTCAAACCCGTACGGTGCGTTTTTGTTTTCGTAGCCGAAAATGGGATTTTTATAATCTTTGTTCATTGTGTATCACCTTGATTTTTAATTTTGTTAAGTACGATTGAGTAAAGTCTCATATTTTCGTCATGCAAATCGTTTGTTTTAATTTTGTAAGGTTTATGAAAAACTATCACAGCTCCTTTTCTGAATAATCGGTATTCTCCGCTTATTGTGAACGGTACAACCGCCGTGTCGGTATCATACGCCATTTTAACAGCTCCGATTTTAAAAGGCAGAGGCTCATTTGCGTCTTTACTTGTTGTACCCTGCGGAAAAATGCCCACTACACAGCCGTTTTGTAAGTATTTTTCGGCACATTGTATTGCTTCTTTGTCTTTGCCGTTGCGATAAACACGGATAAGTCCTGCCGAAGTAAAAAATCTGTTGGTGAACCTTGTTTTGAAAAGCTCGTTTTTTGCAAGAAAATGTACGCACCGTTTTGTTGCGCTAATAATCATAAAGCAATCAAAAAAAGATGTGTGATTGCCTGCAAGAACCACCGCAGAATCCTTTGGTATATTCTCTTTGCCTATGATTGTCGGATGAAACAACAGTTTAAAGATGACTGTTACAACGGGACGGAAAAATCTGTATAACAGCGGCTCATTTTGAAAATCCTTTCTGTTCATAAAATGACCCCTTTGAAGTATTTTTATTCCATGATACGAAATATTTGCCTGATATATTGATTATTTGCCGTGAAAAAGAATTTTAAACAAGAAAAAGGCTTTTTTGCCGTATGCCTGCGGCGACCGTTTTCGGTAAGTCCGTCGCCTTTCTTTTTTTATGAAAATGCAGTTAAATAAAACAAAAAAAATCCAAAGCCGATAAATGACTTTGGAGGGAATATTAATAACTATTTTATCCGCATTTCTTCCATGTGGACGGCATTACAAGCACTAACATCGGGAATATTTCAAGTCTGCCTATAAGCATATTGACAGTCAATACAACTTTTGAAAAATCAGAGAATGCGGCAAAATTATCCACAGGACCTATTTCACCGAATCCGGGACCAACATTGTTAATGCAAGTTATAACGGATGTAAGTGATGTCAATAAATCAAAATCGTTAAGTGTTATAATCAACGATGAAGCACCGATTATAAGCATATATATAAGAAAATAGGAACCTGTGCTTGAAACAACCTCATCTTCAAGAGGAGCACCGTCAAGCCGTATACATTTTACTCTTTGGGGATTAATTGCTCTTTTAAGCTGTCTTATGCCTGATTTTATAAGTATAATAAGTCTGCCTACTTTTAAACCGCCGCCTGTTGAACCCGTGCAGGCACCTGTAAATATTAAGAGTAAAACAATAAACTGTGAAAAAACAGGCCATTTTGTGTAATCTGCGGTTACAAAACCCGTTGTTGTTATAATTGATACAACGGTAAATCCCGATTCTCTCAGGGATTCACCTATCGAGCCTATAACGGGATAAATATCAACCGTAATCATTATAATGCTTATTGCGATAATGCCGATATATGACCAGAGTTCTTCGCTTTTGAACACTCGCTTGAACTGTTTTAATATTGAAAGGTAGAAAAGATTAAAGTTTATACCGAAAAGGAACATAAATACTGTTATTACAATTTCAGCAGCAATATTATCGTAAGCAGCAATACTTGAATTCATCACCGAAAAACCGCCTGTACCTGCCGTTGAAAATGCGGTGGTTATGCTGTCGAAAAAAGAAAGTCCGCAAAGCTTTAATGCAAAAATCTGCACAACAGTCATAACTGTGTAAATTTTGTAAAGTATTCTTGCGGTAACTTTTGTTTTTGAAACAAGCTTGCCTACCGTAGGACCGGGAACTTCCGCACGCATAATGTGCATTGATTGCATTTCTTTCTGAGGCAGTACCGCAAGCACAAATACTATAACACCCATACCTCCGATCCAATGGGTAAATGAACGCCAGAACAGAAGACTTTTCGGTATGCTTTCAATGTCAGAAAGTATTGATGCACCCGTGGTGGTAAATCCTGAAACAGTTTCAAACAATGCGTCTGTGTAGGAGGGAATTGCATCGGAAAGCGTAAAAGGTAACGCACCGAAAAGAGACATAAGAATCCAGGTTAAGGCAACCACAACGAATCCTTCACGGGCATAGATGCGGTTTGATTTCGGTTTGGGGATACCTGCTGATAAACCGACCGCAAGCAGTATACCTGCCGTTACAATGTAAACAGGAAAAATACTTTCACCGAAGTAAATTGATACTGCCAAAGGAATCAGCATTATTGCCGATTCAACCATTAACAGCCGACCTGTAAGTCGTAATACCATTTTGTAATTCATGTCTTAATCAGTTCACCTTAATTAAAAATTTGATTTATACTTCTTAATTGTTTACTTTTTGCAACAATTATAACGTTATCACCAAGCTCTATATGGTCATTACCGTCGGGGAATATAACATCTGCCCCTCTTATAATGCTTGCAATAAGTACATCTTTGTGAATATTAAGATCTCTCAGGGGAATATCAATACCTTGAAAATCTGCCGTGATTTTAAATTCCAACGCCTCAATCTGACCGCCTACAAGCTTGTAAAGTGTAAGCACGCTTGATTCACCGGAATTCTCCAATGCACGTGCATATGCAATAATTCTGTTTGCAGCAATAGCTTTGGATGAAAATGCACTGTCCATTCCGATGCTTTCAAGAACCTGGTATGATACTCTGTTGACTTTTGCAACTGTTTTTCTGATACCCAAAGATGATGCGTACATGGAGGAAATGATATTTTCTTCGTCAATGGTGGTAAGAGCAACAAATGCATCCTGGTTTTCAAGCCCCTGCTCATAAAGAACGGCTCTGTCCGTTCCGTCACCGTTTATAACTGTTGCATCTCTTAAAACGGTACTTAAATGTGTGCATCTTTCGGGGTCTATCTCTATTATTTTTACATTGTAACCGCCGCTTTCACAAAGCTGACGGGCAAGATAATAACCCATTTTGCCGCCGCCGATAATCATAATGTTCTTTGTGCGGTGTTTGTAGATGTTCAGCTTTTTCATAAATTTGATAATGTTTGTTCTCTCGCCTGTGATGTGGATTTTGTCACCGCTTTTAATAACAAAGTCGCCTCGGGGAATATAAACGTTTACACCTCTCTGCACCGCACAGAAAAGCACCTTGCTTGTATATCTTTTCGGAATATCGGAAATTGCCGTTTCACACAGAGGGTTGTCTGACGTTATTTTTATTTCGGCAAGATCAACGTTACCTCGTGAAAAGGTTTCAATGTTGATTGCATTGGGGAAACGGAGCACTTTTGCAATTTCGTTTGCTGCATCATATTCGGGATTTACAACCATATTGAGTCCCAATTCTTCCTTAAAGAAATGCATTTGTTTGAGATAATCGGGATTTCTTACTCTGGCTACAGTATGCGTAGCTCCTATTTTTTTTGCAACAAGACAGCTTAAAATGTTAAGCTCGTCGGAAGATGTCGCCGCGATAAACAGGTCGCTGTTTGCTACTCCCGCTTCTGTCTGCACCTCGTAGCTCGCACCGTTTCCGCAGATACCCATAATATCATAGGTATTAACAAGCTGGTCAATCAGCTTTGAATTACGGTCAATAACAACAATATCATGGTCTTCCTGAGAAAGGAGTTCTACAAGTGTTGCACCGACTTTGCCGTCACCCACAATTACAATACGCATATCATTTCTCCATTAAAAGGTAATAACTGTAATACAGCTGTATAGTAGCATATGACATAAAATTTTTCAATGTTTTTTTCACTTGTTTTTGCAAATATCTTTTGGTATAATTACAATATATTGCATGAAAGGTGTTGTTAGTGTGGAACCTTTTGTAAGATTTGTTAAAAAGTTTTGGCATCAGACTGAAATTGAGGATCAGAAAAGGCTTGCGACCCAATCCAAACCTGACGGAATTGTTGAAATAAACGATATTCCTTACATTGATGACGGTAATAAGTATCATCTTATGGATTTATATTATCCAGAGGGTACAACAGGGAAATTACCCGTTATAATTGATGTGCACGGCGGCGGCTGGGTTTACGGCGACAAAGAGCTTAATAAGATTTTCTGTCTTAATATGGCAAAAAGAGGCTTTGCCGTGTTTAATATGAGTTACCGTTTGTATAATGATGTAACGGTCAATGAGCAGCTTCAGGATGTGGGATTTGCTTTAAAATGGATAAGTGAACACGGATGTGAGTATCATTGTTGTGATATGGAACATATTATGCTTGTGGGTGATTCCGCAGGCGGTCAGCTTGCGGCGTATTCTGCCGTGCTTATGTCAAGTGAGCCGTTAAGACGTGTTTTCGGTATTGCAGATTATGAAATGAAGCTTACGGCTCTTACTCTTATATCTCCCGTTGCTTATATGGACGACGGCATAATGGGTGTTTATTGCAGACGGATGTGGGGCGATAATTACAAGCGAAAGGATACTCATATATTTATGAATCTTGATTCCGTTCTGCCTATGGGTAATCTGCCGCCTACGATGCTTATAACCAGCAGCGGTGACTTTTTGGCTCATTCACAGACCCTGAGAGCCGCAGAGGATTTAAGAAAGAACGGATTTGTTGCAAAATTACATGATTATACTGAGTATGACGGAAAAAAACTTGACCATGTTTTCAGTGTGATTTATCCCGAAAGCGGAGCAGGAACGGATGCAATAGATAAGTTCTGCAATTTTTTCAAAAAACTAAAAGATTAAAAAACGGCTATAAATAGCCAGTTATAACACTTCTGAAAAAGTTTAAAAAAATTTTTAAAAAAAATTCAAAAAAACCCTTGACTTTTGAATTGATATCTGTTATATTAATTGAGCCGCAAGGGAAATGGGAGCATAGCTCAGCTGGGAGAGCATCTGCCTTACAAGCAGGGGGTCACAGGTTCGAGCCCTGTTGTTCCCACCATGAGGTGGCCCGGTAGTTCAGCTGGTTAGAACGCTAGCCTGTCACGCTAGAGGTCGACG
>CAZBVV010000082.1:0-7813 GCA_964495345.1 uncultured Eubacteriales bacterium | reverse complement strand
CCTCCATAGTTGCATCATCAATGTTTGCACCTACGTAGTGAGTCTTGATGCCGGCTGCTTTAAGAAGCTCAAAGTAATGTATTGAGGTTTCAAGGTTTGCCTTGCCGATACCCTCGATCGTAAGACCTACAGTATTTTCACCGGGATCAAAAACGCCGTCTTTACCGGTACAGTCGTCCTTGAATTTAAGCATTACATTACCGTTGTCAAGAGAATAAACATCTTTTGTTTTGCCTTCATAAATCTTTTTCATTAGTGCAGAACTCCTTTGCTTACAAATTACTAAATTATTTTAGCACCCTTTTTTTTATTTGTACATACTTTTTTTTGATTTTTTTTTGATTTTGTTTATTTATATATTTTTTTGTTGAAAAAATGCTTAATATATGGTAAAAAAATAACAGATTGGCTGCAAACAGAAAGATTATTATTCAAAAAAAGGTGATAAAATGATACTGTACATAGCAAGACACGGCGAATCATTGTCCAATGCCGGGATAGATAACTGTAAAAACTCCTCACTTTCTCCATTGGGAGTAACACAGGCAAAGCTCCTTGGGGAAAGGATGAAAAACTTTAAACTTGACTGTATTTTGTCAAGTCCGTTAATAAGAGCATCCTCAACGGCAGAAGAAACAGCAAAATTTCAACAATGCAATATTGAAATTGACGATATGCTTGTTGAGGTTGAAAACGCCGAAACAAAGGATTCAGCCTATGCAAGAGCAACGGCGGTTATAAGCAAAATCAAAGACCGATTCAAAGATAATGAACGGATTATGATTTTTGCCCACGGCACATTCAACAATTACCTTATAAATGCGGCAATCGGATTTCCTGTAAGAGATGATTTTAATTTCTGCCAGGAAAACACGGGACTTACCTGCATAAAATTTTTACCCGACGGCAGAACTAAAATTGAATTTGCAAATAACTACTGCCATTTAGCACCCCTTGGAGAAATTGAATATTAAAAAAAGAGTGGTTCTGAAGTATTCTTTTAAACAATAATTTAGCGAATTAACAATTTACAATGTATAATGTACAATGGTGGAAAGGGCTTCGCCCTTTAACCCATTTTTATTGTTAATTAATTGTACATTGTAAATTGTACATTGTACATTAAATTATTATTTATACCAACGCTACCGCCTGTCTGCCCATAAAATCAAAGCGTTTCTGTGCTGTGCTTTTTTCGTATTTTACACATTCATCATCACTCAGCGGGTCATAAAAGTAATAATAATCTTCATCAAAGCCTGCAAATACCATACAATGCTCATGTACGGGGTAAAGAAATGTTTGGCTTTTGTCATAAGATTGCCATTGATAAAGGCTGTCTACCTCCTCCATTCCCTGAGTTACCCATACGGCGACGGGAATACCGTTCAATATGTATTGCTGGGCAAGTTCGTCAAGAGTAAGCCCTGTCAGATTTTTAGCAAACATCTGACCGCCGAGATACTTATTAAGTGCTTTTATTATAACAGGTGCAAAGCAACCCCATCCGCCTTTTTCACTTTTCGGATCACCTGCGTAAGCTTCTTTAGGATCGGGTCCGTATCGGCATCCCCACTTGATGTACACATCACCTTTTTCAAGATAATTATCAACAAAATAAACGGGGTCAATATCAAAATTATTATAATGCAGCAGCATAACGGCACACACAGCCTCACAACCGTTGGGCAATATTCCAACCTGTGAAATATAAGGCACGTCAATAACATAGCTGTATTCCGCAGGTATAAACCATTGTTTACCGATAATCTGATTTGCCTGAACAGCCGCTGCAGCTAAACCCTGTTGCGAAAGAGTTTCCAATATAAGATTAAGGCTTTCGTCGTCAACAATTCCGTTCGCATTAAGAATAACCACCTCTTCGGTAAAAATATCACGCTCCTGAGTATAAGTGTCTGCGTATTCGGCTATACTTTCTGCCTCATAATATTCATCAGCCGGTGCAATATTTTCTTCATAATCGGCAAAGAAATAATTACTGTCAAGATTGATATTTTTTGAAAAACTGTTTCTGCGTGACAGATTTATCATGTTATACCCTAAAATTGCCGATAACGACGCAAAAATTATTGTGGTTGCTAACAATAATGCTGTAATTTTATTCTTTAACATATTCCTCACCCGATTACAATTATAAAGGGTAAATGAAATGATAAAATAAAAAAATAGTAAAGATTTTGTAAAAAAACGGGACTGTCTTGTGCAGTCCCATAAATTATCAATACTTTCTTGAAAGCTGATTTTCGGCTTCTTCTCTTGTGATTTCACCGCTGTTGCATTTTGCCATTATCTCCACATCCTTATCGTTGAGCTTGTAGAATATATACAAGCCCATAGAGAACAGATAGCCCAGCACGGGAATAAGAGCATATGTTATCCACAAGCCTTTAATTGCCTCAGGAGTCTGAACAATACCCATTGATGCAAGCTCCTCAAAGCTTGAAGCTGTAACCTCTTGCCAGCCGAAGCAACCAAGGACAAACATGCTCAAAGATGTGGCAATCGCAGCCGCAATTTTTACGGAGAACGTCTGTATTGCAAACGTAATACCTTTTGCTTCGGTACCTGTTTTGAATTTGCCGTATTCTGCACAGTCGGGTGTGAACATGAAATTCATAATGCCGATAATTGCCGTTGGAACTGAACGCACAACAGTAAGAATAACAAAGAATATAATATTCTCATAACCGCCGACAAATATTAACAGTCCTGTTACAATCATAGCCACATTACTCCAGAAATATACCTTAAACTTGTCGAATTTCCGAACAAGTGCAGGTACAACGAGGGCAGCTATAAACTGCGGTACGGTAGTAATTGCACCTATAATCAAACTGAACATTGAATTACCGAAAAGGTAATAGGAGGCTACAATGTTCAGAGAACTGTTTGTGAGACAGGCGTTTGCAACTATGTATGCACCGTAGAAAATAAGAAGATATTTGTTTTTAAAGAGATATGAGAACATCTCTTTCATTGTAAAGCTTTCATCGTTGGCTGAGGGAACGTAATTTCTCTCTTTACCGATAATACCGATAGGTATCATCAATGCTGCAGCAAGAAGAGATACAATAACAACAGTCCATGTGTAGCTCAAGCCTATATATTCTCCCGGAAGAACTGTAAACGCAACGGTAATTATAACAAGCCCCAGTCCGCTTAAAATCTGGCGTCTTGCCATAAGTGCATTACGCTCGTCGAGATTTGACGTGATTGTCGTAACCATTGTATAAATGGGAACATCACAGATTGTGTAAGCCGTATCCCACAATAAGTATGCAACACCGAACCAGATAAGCTTTACTGTTTCACTTGATGCGGTGGGGATTGCAAACAGCAGAACTGATGCAACGGGAATAAGAACTGTAGATATTCTTACCCAAGGCAAGCATTTCTGCCCGTTTTTAAATTTAATTTTATCAAACAACGCACCGAAAAGAGCATCATTTATTGCATCCCATACCTTAACAATCATAACGACAGCACTTGCTTTTACCATATCAATGCCCGTCATCATAAGATAGGTTGTAAGGAAATTGGCTACAAGAAAATAAAATACATTCTGCCCTGTAAAATATACAAGATAGGAATTTCGCTCTTTAAGGGACGTCTGCCATTGGATTGCCGACTTACTCATAATGAAAAACCACCCTTTCGATAAACAATAATTTATTAATGCATAATGTATAATGCATAATTCATAATTAAAGAAAAGGCTTCACCTTTTAAACCGATTATAATTCTAATAATCCTGGCATTACGCACAATTTTCAATTTAAATTAATTATGCATTATGCATTTTGAATTATGAATTAAATTATTGTTTATCCTCTCTGCTCAATCTTAATCTTTTTCAATCTCTTCATAACATCATTTTCGCCTCTGCCGAAATAGTCGTGAAGAATCTGATACTCTGCAAAAAGTTTGTCGTAAATATCTGAATTTTCCTTAATGGGTGTATAAACAACATTCTTAATGCTTCCCATAGCTCTTGCGGCGTCAAACACGCTGTCATATCCGCCCTTATCTGCACCTGCGGCAACTGCACCGAAAATTGCACTGCCGAGAGCAGGACCTTGCATAGAACCTGCAATTTTAACAGGCATTTTAAGCACGTCTGCATAAATCTGCATTGTCATGGGGTCTTTCTGACTGATACCGCCCGATGCATAAAATTCCTCAACAGGAACACCGTTTCTGCGGTAGTTTTCAATAATTTCTCTTGTGCCGTATGCGGTAGCTTCAATCAAAGCTCTGTAAATCTCTTCGGGCTTTGTTGTAAGAGTCATGCCGATAAGCATACCTGTAAGGTCAACGTCAACAAGCACACTCCTGTTACCGTTCCACCAATCAAGGGCAAGAAGACCGCTTTCGCCGGGTTTCTGTGCTTCTGCCTTTGAACGGAGATACTTGTGTATATTCATACCTGCCTTTTCGGCTTCATCATAATATTCTTTAGGAAGACAGTTATCAATAAACCATGCAAAATGGTCGCCTACACAGCTCTGACCTGCCTCATAACCGTAGAATCCGGGCATAATACCGTCTGCAACAACACCGCACATACCGGGAACCTGCTTTTCTTCCTCACCCATGAGCATATGACAGGTGGACGTGCCCATAATTGCAAGAACTTTACCGGGACCGTCAATACCGACTGCGGGAACGCATACATGAGCGTCAACATTACCGACAGCAACGGCGGTACCAACTTTAAGACCTGTTAAAGCTGCAGCTTTTTCTGTAATTTCGCCCGCTTTTGAGCCTAAAGGCATAATCTCTGTGCCTAATTTATCCTCAATAACATTTTCAAGTCTTGGGTCAAGTGCCTTGAAGAAATCCTTTGATGGATAGCCTGTTGTTTTATTCCAAAGCTCTTTGTAACCTGCAGTACAGGAGTTTCTTGTTTCATTTCCGCAAAGCTGCCATACAATCCAGTCAGCAGCCTCGATGAATGTGTCAGCCGCATCATAGATTTCGGGAGCTTCATCAAGAATCTGCCATATTTTCGGAATAGCCCACTCGGAAGAGATTTTTCCGCCGTAGTTGTCAAGCCACTTCTCACCTCTTGCGGCGGCAATTTCGTTGAGCTTATTAGCTTCGTCCTGTGCGGCATGATGCTTCCAGAGTTTAACATATGCATGAGGATTATGCTCATATTCAGGCATAAGACAAAGGGGTGTTCCGTCTGCTTTTACGGGAATGAGAGTGCAAGCTGTGAAGTCAGTACCTACACCTATAACATCATCTGCTGAAATTCCGCTTTTTTCAAGTACTTCGGGAATTGTGTGAGCAAGAACATCAAGATAATCCTGAGGATGCTCCAATGCCCAGTCAGTACCGAGCTTTGTGCCGTTGGGAAGATACTCGTCCATAACGGCGTGGGGATACTCATATACGGCACTTGCCTTTTCTTCGCCTGTGTTTGCATCAACAATTACAGCTCTGCCTGAAAGCGTGCCGTAGTCAACGCCGATTACATATTTACTCATAAAAAACGCCTCAATTCAAATATAAATTTTCATCATATTTTAACATATTTTAACTGTGATTATCTATTGACCGATTCAATAATGAAATAGATTTTATATTGTTGATTTTGCACAATGAATTATAGTTTTTCACTAAATTAATACCAAATAAAAAACAAATATCCGGAATAACATAAAAAATACAGTAAGATTAATTTTATAAATCACAAAAGACAAATACTTAGTGGTGAGTCTTTACATGATATATGTCCTGCCGATTTACCCTACACCAACTGAAAGCAGACGCACCGGAAAAACCGTTTTATTGCAAAAATTAATCTGCCGGATTCACCGACAGATTAAATATTATTTATTTTAAGCCGTTTTCATCAAAGTCAAACACAGTCTGTATTGCCAGATCGATTGATTGCTCAATAACTTCGGGAATGAGAATATCCGCATCATCAATTCTTGTATGATAATATCTTGCAGGTGCGGGATCCATCGCAACAAAGCTTGCAGCAGGTACTCCTGCCTGTGAAGCGGCGGCGGCATCTGTTGCACCGAGAGGTACTGTTCCGAAGGGTACGTCAAGTCCGACCTTCTTTGCCGCATTCTGCATAAGTGCACAAGCTCTTGCATCATTATTGACCGTACCACTCATATCCTTATTGTAAATGGTCATAAATTCTGCATCACGCAGAGTATCAAAGGACATAAACACGGTTTCAACACCGTCTGAGCCGTCAAATTCCGGATGAGCTTTAAAGAATGCCTTTGAGCCTCGAAGTCCTGCTTCTTCGCCGCCCACCATAGCGGCAATAACCTCTGTGTTTTCAAATCTTATGTCATTTTCCTCAAGGAATTTAAGCACGGATGCGGCAACGTAGCATCCCGTAAGGTTATCAACCGCACCGGGAACATATTTTTTGTGATTTGTGAATTTATAAAGCAATCCGTATGCAGGCACAAACGCAAGCTGACCAAGACTCATTCCTTTTGCAAGATTTTTATTCTTTGATTTAAGAACAACTGCTGATGTTGCAATAGTATATGCAAGTCCTGCAATAGCATAGCCTGCAACAGCAGTAACACCGTGAGAGCCTAACTTATATGTATAAGTCCATTCGGGAGCCGAATCCGTATGACCGGAAATAATAATTCTGCGTTTTGTTTCGCCTTTTGCTTTTCTTACCGCAATAACATTACCTGACTCTTTCTTTTTAAAAAGAGGGTCAAGCATCTCCTTATAAAGTACAAATTCGCCGACGATACCCGAAAGTGCAGCACCAATAAAACCGAATGATGCACCTGCAAGCTTTTTGTTTTTTAAAGCACCTGCAATATTGCAAACGGTTGAACCAAGCAGACATGAACCTGCAATCGGCACAAAGGACATAAATGCCTCAGGATGAACATCATAAGTTTCTCTGCCAACAGAATCAGCATATTCTTTAAGGCTTTCCATCATATATTCCTGTGCTTTTTTCTCCTTTTCGTCGCCGCAAGGACGGGGACCTATCTCTTTACAAATATAATTTATGGCATCAACAGAATACTGTGTACAGCCGGAAACACATTTCTTTGCATCTTTTATCAGCTCTTTAAAGTTCATTAAAAATGCTCCTTAACATTTATTTTAATATATTACAACAAAATTTTAACATAATACAAAAAAATTTACAAGTGCATATTATCTTTTTATTGACTAAAAATAATGATGAAATTATTTTTTTGGTGATTAAAGTGGAAAGAACAGGAAGATATACAATCAAGCTGTCGGGAAACACAGGAATTATAGGTTCTGCGGCAGTAGGTGCAAAAGCTGAGAGCGAAGGACCTCTTGCATCGGAATTTGATTTTTTGTATCCCGATGACGGCATAGGTCAGGACACATGGGAAAAAGCCGAAAGTGAACTTCACAAAAAAGCCGTTGAAATTGCAATAAAAAAATCGGGAAAAACACCCGATGATATTGATATTCTGTTTGCAGGCGATCTGCTTAACCAATGCACAGGTTCAACGTTCGGCATAAAGGATATGAATATACCGTTTTTAGGCATTTACGGAGCTTGTTCAACAATGGCGTTATCCCTTGCAACAGCGTCTGTATTTGTTGACACAGGTGCGGCAAGAGTTGTGGCGGCATCCACATCATCGCACTTCTGTTCTGCAGAAAAACAGTTCAGATTCCCCCTTGAATACGGAGGTCAGCGTTCACCCACAGCACAGAGAACTGCCACGGCGGCAGGCTGTGCGGTAATTGAGCAGAATCAGCCCTGCGGTATACTGATTGACAGCGTATTGTTCGGCAGAGTGCA
>CAZBVV010000081.1:0-7816 GCA_964495345.1 uncultured Eubacteriales bacterium | reverse complement strand
GAATGCTCGCTTGTGCCGATAAGATAAAGGTCTTCGCCCTCGATTTTGTACATCATAGCTTCCATTTCCGCAAAGCTCATAACGCCTGTAACAACGTCGGAACGAATCATAAAGGGCGGTACAACGTATGTGAAGCCTCTGTTAATCATAAAATCTCTTGCGTAGGAGATAACTGCAGAATGAAGTCTTGCAATATCGCCCATAAGGTAGTAGAAACCGTTACCTGCAACACGTCTTGCAGAGTCAAGGTCGATACCGCAGAAACGCTCCATAATATCGGTGTGATAAGGGATTTCAAAATCGGGAGTTACGGGTTCGCCGTATTTCTGCACCTCAACGTTTTCGGAATCGTCCTTACCTACGGGAACGCTGTCGTCGATGATGTTGGGAATAATCATCATAATCTTTTTAATCTGTTCGGAAAGCTCTGCTTCCTTTGCTTCGCAGGCTGCAAGCTGCTCAGCCTGTTCGGCTACGGTTTTTTTAGCCTGTTCAGCCTCATCCTTTTTACCCTGAGCCATAAGCATACCAATCTGTTTGGAAACCTTGTTTCTTGATGCTCTGAGATTGTCAGCCTGTGACTTGTTTGCTCTGTATTCCTTATCAAGCTCAATTACTTCATCAACGAGAGGGAGCTTGCTGTCCTGAAATTTTTTTCTGATGTTTGCCTTAACAACATCGGGATTCTCTCGTAAAAATTTAATATCAATCATTATTAGTTCTCCTATTCATCAAACAATTTAGCAAGTTTTTTTAAATCTTCTTTATCAAAAAATTCAAATTCAAGTTTTCCGCCTTTACCGGACTCTTTTACAGTAACCTTTCTGCCTAAAATATCTGAAAGGGAAAGCTCCACCTCGCTGAAAAACGTGTCACGTTTTTTTACCTTCTTGGGCGGCTGTTCCTTGTATGAGTTAAGCTGTTTTACAAGCTTTTCCGTCTCTCTTACGGAAAGCTTTTTCGTAATAACGTCCTCGGCAATTTCCTCAATAAGAGCCTTGTTTTCAAGGGCGAGCAAAGCTCTTGCGTGACCTGCCGAAAGAAAATCGTCACTTACAAGACCTCTTACCTTTTCGGGAAGATTCATAAGTCTTAGCGTATTTGTAAGTGCGGAACGGGATTTACCCAATTTCTGTGCCGCCTGTTCCTGTGTGAAGCCGTGTTCCTCGATAAGACGGCAAATTCCTTCCGCTTCTTCAATGGGATTCAAGTCCTCACGCTGTAAATTTTCGATAAGGGCGATAACTGAAACCTCTGAATCGGTCAAAGCTCTGACAATAACGGGAACTTGTGTAAGACCTGCAAGCCTTGACGCACGCCAACGCCTTTCACCTGCCACAAGCTGATAACTGCCGTCGGGCATGGGACGGACTATAAGCGGCTGCAAAACGCCGTGTTCTTTTATACTTTCCGAAAGCTCGTTTAGAGCTTCATCATCAAAATACTGTCTGGGCTGATGCTTGTTAGGCTCAATATCACTAAGATTCAATGAGACGACGCTTTTTTCATCCGCAAGCTCCTCAACGGAGTTGTCCACAAAAAGAGCATCCATACCTCTTCCAAGCCCGCTTTTTCTCGGTGGCATTCCGATTTCCCTCCAACATAAAACAATTAAATATATTATATTAAAAAAATGTGCGGTTGTCAATAATTATAATTCATAATTCACAATGCATAATGCATAATTAATTTAAATTGAAGATTGTGCGTAATACTTGAATTTTTTTATGTTATAATGGTTCAAAAGGCGAAGCCTTTTCCACCACTCCTCACTCCTCACTTCTCACTCCTAACTGATAAATTATCGTTTTCCCAAATTTTCTATTGAAATCGTTTTTTTGTTGTACTATAATAACCTTGTTTTTAATCTAAATACTCTTAGGAAAGGTGATGCATGATGATAAGAGTAGGTATTGCAGGTTACGGAAACTTAGGCAGAGGTGTGGAAAGTGCCGTAACTCACGCACAGGATATGGAGCTTGTGGCTCTTTTTACAAGAAGAAATCCCGAAGCAGTTAAAACTGCCACAAATATTCCCGTTTATTCAATGGATAAAGCCGCAGAAATGGCAGATAAAATAGATGTTCTTGTAATCTGCGGCGGCAGTGCAAACGATTTGCCAAAGCAGACTCCCGAGCTTGCAAAGCTGTTCAACGTGGTTGACAGCTTCGACACTCATGCAAAAATCCCCGAGCATTTTGCAAACGTTGATGCGGTATGCAAAGAAAGCGGTAAAATCGGCGTTATTTCCGTAGGTTGGGACCCGGGACTTTTCTCACTCAACCGTCTTATGGGGCAGGCTGTTCTTCCCGACGGAAACGACTACACTTTCTGGGGTAAGGGCGTAAGCCAGGGTCACTCCGACGCTATCAGAAGAATTGAGGGCGTACTTGATGCAAGACAGTACACCATTCCCGTTGAATCGGCTCTTGAAAGAGTAAGAAACGGCGAAAACCCCACTCTTTCCACAAGAGAAAAGCACACCAGAGAATGTTTTGTGGTTGCGGCTGAGGGTGCAGACCTTAAAGCTATTGAAGAAGCTATAGTTACCATGCCCAACTATTTTGCGGATTACGATACAACCGTACATTTTATTTCACAGGAAGAGCTTGACAGGGAGCATAAGGGTATACCTCACGGCGGTATGGTTTTCAGAACAGGTACAACGGGACTTGACAACGGCACAAACCATGTTATAGAGTACAAGCTCAATCTTGAATCAAACCCTGAATTTACCGCAGGCGTGCTTACCGCTTACGCAAGAGCCGCTTACAGACTCAATAAAGAGGGTCAGTCCGGTTGCAGAACGATTTTTGATATCGCACCTGCATATATTCATCCCGAATCACCCGATACACTCAGAGCAAAACTCCTGTAATTCAGCGGTAAGCTCTTAATAAAAATAACTGACAGCCGGCACGGAATTTCCGTGCCGGTTTTTTTTGCTGAAAATTAAAAATAACATATTGTAGGGAGCGACGCCCTCGTCGCTCCGATTGATGAAAATGTACCATTTTCATCAATACAAAGCCTGCTCAAATCAAAAAAAAGAGAGCAAGCCTCCATCTTTAGGGAGGTGGATTTTGCGAAGCAAAAGACGGAGGGAGTTAAAGGACTATAAATTCATCAGAATAGCCATTTTTTATACTCCCTCAGTCACTTCGTGACAGCTCCCTCGGGGAGGGAGCCTTGTTTTATTATTAAATTTTTCTTGTTTATAAAATCATCAAAATCGCAGATTTTGATGATTCGGAGCGACGAGGGCGTCGCTCCCTACAGGATATCTTCACAATCTCGGATTGAGTTAATTACGAATTACGCATTAAAAAAAGCGGCGTTGTGCAATCAAACACAACGCCTACACATCTTTTTTGTTAAACAATCGGGTATATCAATCAAAATCAATATCTGCCAGAAGCTCTTTAAGTGCTTTTATGTCGGCAGCGGTGAGCGTAATCCCTTTGCCCATTTTTTCGTGGTCGGGACTCCAATCACGGATATCATACTTGGGCTCTTTGCCGTTCCAGCTGATAAGATTGAGTTCCTTTGCCCAACCGCCTGAACCCTCGGAAATAACGCCGAGTGTTTTTACAATTTCATAACTGAACTCTGCCATAGTACAACCTCCTGTAAAATTTATATACTCATTATAATATTATTTAAAATAAAAATCAATAGTTATTTTTGCAATTATTATGAATAATCACCAAAAGAATGTTAACAAATTGTAAACTTTTGTGTTTTCATGTATTTTTGCCCGTTTTGAGGTATTGATTACGGGCTGTTGGGTCTAAGGGTGGGAAGCAATCCCAAATCAACAATGAAAGGATGATAAAATGAAAAAACTCAACAGCCGTGAACAGCTTTTCTGTCACATCTTTGCGGAATGTCTTAACGGCAGAGAGTCGGCTTACAAGGCAGGCTACACGGTATGCCCTGAAATATGTGCAAGAAAGCTCTTGAGAAAGAAGCTTGTCAGGGACACTATCGAGCAGGTGTCAAGGGAGATTCAGATAACTCAGAGAGAAGTAAAGACAGGTTTGCATCGCATAGCCTTTGCCTCGTCGGCAGATGCAGTAAAGCTGATTCTGTGTGAAAATCCCGCTGAGCTTGACGTGGAAGCTCTTGACCTGTTTAACGTTTCGGAAATCAAAAAGCCCAAGGGCGGCGGCATTGAAATAAAGTTCTTTGACCGCATAAAAGCTCTTGAAAAGTTAGGCGACATTACCGAAGCGGGTGCAGGGCAGAATCCCGGATGCGTATCGTTTTATCAGGCGCTTGAAAACAGCGTCAGTCAGGACGGTAACGATGAAATTTGACACTTTTTCCAAAAAACAGCTTAAAGTGCTTACATGGTGGTGCAAAAACAGCAGGTTCAAGGATTTTGACGGCATAATATGTGACGGTGCGGTAAGAAGCGGTAAAACACTTTGTATGTCCGTATCGTTCGTTGCATGGGCGATGGGTAATTTCAACGACACATCCTTTGCGTTGTGCGGCAAAACAGTAACCTCGCTCAGAAGAAATCTGATAACTCCGCTGCTGCCTGTTCTCACCGACTTAGGTTTTTCCTGCCGTGAAAAAATTTCTCAGGGTCTCGTGGAAATCACTTACGGCAAAATGAAAAACCGCTTTTATCTCTTTGGCGGCAGAGATGAATCATCAGCCGCATTGATTCAAGGACTTACTCTGGGCGGTATTTTACTTGATGAGGTTGCACTTATGCCACGCTCCTTTGTTGAACAGGCGGTTGCACGTTGCTCCGTAAACGGCTCAAAGCTGTGGTTCAACTGCAACCCCGAAAATCCCATGCATTGGTTTCACAAGGAGTGGATTGAAAAAGCAAAAGAGAAAAACTGCCTTTATCTCCACTTCGTAATGCAGGACAACCCCTCCCTCTCACCATCAATTATTGAGCGTTACCGTTCACTTTACTCCGGTGCGTTCTACGAGCGTTTCGTTGAGGGCAAGTGGGTAGCCGCTGAGGGACTTGTTTACCCGTTTTTCAGCAGAGAAACCAATGTAGCCGTGCCGCCCGAAAATTGCAGTGAATATTATGTATCCTGCGATTACGGTACGGTAAATCCCTTTTCGCTGGGGCTTTGGGGATACTGTGACGGCGTATGGTACAGGACGGATGAATACTATTGGTCATCGAAAAAAGAGGGCAGTCAGAAAACCGACGAGGAATACTATCTTGAGCTTGAAAAACTGACTCAGGGTAAAAATATTGAAAGCGTAATCGTCGATCCCTCAGCAGTAAGTTTCATTGAATGTATACGCCGTCACGGAACGTTTCGTGTTGTTCCTGCAAAAAACGACGTTGCAGACGGAATAAGGCGTGTTTCCGAAGCTCTTAAAAGCGAAAAAATCAAAATATCGGGCAGTTGCACCGACATTCTGCGTGAATTCGGCTTGTACCGTTGGGATAACGGAGCCGCAAGGGACTGCCCGAGAAAAGAACACGACCATGCGATGGACGATATGAGATATTTTGTTTCAACCGTTATTTACGGCAACACGGACGGCTCATTCTTTGTCCTTGCAAGTGAAAGGATGTGAATTCCATCAGACCATTCTCAAAAAAAGACCGCAAAAATTATTCTCATGCGGCAGTTACGGCTGTACCTCAGAGTTCTTCACGTTCTTTATCTTCGGTTTTAAACGATTCAAAGAGCTTTTACACCGAGCGTCAGCTTTACGAAAATCTTAAAAACAACGTGCCTGTCATAAACGGTGCAATATCTAAAATCGTGCGACTTACGGGCGGTTTTAAGGTCACTTGTAACAACAGCAGTTATGAAAAAATGCTTTCTGATTTTCTTGCCACCGTCTGCGTTGGCGGAAACATGACGGGTATTGACGCTTTTATTGACCTGTTTCTTGACCAGCTTCTTACATACGGCACGGCGGTGGGCGAAATGGTAATGAACAAGGATATGCGTTCATTCTCCCTGTACAACAGCGAGCTGTGTGACGTGGGACTCAGACGCAACGAAAAAAATCCCATGCAGATTGACGTTTACTCACTAAGTGCAGGAAACGACAACGATATATGCAATCGAGACAGGATGCTTCTTTCCGTTCTTGACCCCGATGCAGGCAAGCTTCACGGCAACTCATTACTCAAAGGCTTACCTTTTGTAAGCGGTATACTTATGCAGATTTTTCAGTCCATATCAACAAACTGGGAAAGAATGGGCAATCTCCGTTACGCCGTCACCTACCGTCCTCAGAACGACGCTCTTGAAAAAGCCTACGCCAAGGACAGAGCCTTGCAGATTGCGAAAGGCTGGAGCGACGCCATGAAGTCGGGCAACGAAATAAAGGATTTTATTGCAGTAGGTGACGTTGACATAAAGGTTATCGGTGCCGACAATCAGATTCTTGACAGCGAAATCCCCGTAAGACAGCTTCTTGAACAGATTGTTGCAAAAATAGGTCTGCCGCCGTTCATGCTGGGGCTTAACTGGTCAACCACGGAGCGTATGGCTCAGCAACAGACGGATATGCTCACAAGCGAGCTGTATCATTACAGACGTATACTCACTCCCGTTATTACGAAAATTGCCAATATGTTTTTAAGAATGAACGGTTGCAACGACAAATGCACCGTTGAATGGGAGGACATCTCTTTGCTTGACGAAACTCAGCAGGCAAAAGCACGTTATTACAACGCTCAGGCAGAAAAATATCACGCCGAAGCATTGGCTTTGGGGAAAGGAGAATAATTTTGGCTCAATATTCAGTTAACAAAAGTTCGGGTGCAACGCTCAAAGACGGCACACAGATTACCGACGAGGAGCTTGAACTCATATCCAGATATACGAGAAAAACACCCGATGCAAGCAAGCTGTACACATTCACCGTAACTCTGTGCGACAACGAAATTGACCGTGATTGCGAGCGTTTTTCGCTGACGGCAATCAACACCCTTAAAGATATGTTCGAGGGTGTAACGGGCATTTTTGACCACAGCATGAAAAGCTGTGACCAGACGGCAAGAGTGTACAAAACTCAGGTAATGACCGACTCTTCCCGAACAACCTCTTGCGGTGAGCCCTACACTTATCTTAAAGCATGGTGTTACACGCTCCGCACAGAGAAAAACGCATCACTCATTGAAGAAATTGATGCAGGAATCAAAAAAGAGGTAAGTATTTCATGCAGCGTAAAGTCAAAAATCTGTTCCCTTTGCGGTAAAGACGTACGCTCTCACGATTGCACCCATGCAGTCGGTGAAACGGTTAACGGCAAGATGTGTCACGCTATCCTTACAGAACCCACAGATGCTTACGAGTGGTCATTCGTTGCAGTTCCCGCACAGCGTAACGCAGGCGTTTCCAAATCCGCAAAAAAATCAAAACCCGAATACACCCGTCTGCAAACGAACAATGCCGAAGAAATCATAAAATCATTTTATGAAAACAAGAACGGCACGGTTGCACTCAGTTCGGAACAGATGAAAGCTCTTGCAGGATATATCGGCTCAATCACCAAGGATGCACAGGCAGTATGGGAATCAAGAAAAACTGCCGAGGCACAGACCGTTGCCCTTTGTGCATTCACTCTCCCCGATGCAGATACAGATATGCTTTCTTCCATTCTTAAAAAGCTGGACAACGACGAGGTGTTTATGCTCCGCAAGGCTTTTGAATTAAAAGCCGAAACGGCACACGCTTTTGCTCCCGTTTTTAATGGAGAGAAATCAAAGATTTGCGACAACTCGGAATTCAGGATTTAATCAATGTTATCAGTATTCGTAGGGAGCGACGCCCTCGTCGCTCCGATTGATGAAAATGTACCATTTTCATCA
>CAZBVV010000080.1:0-8134 GCA_964495345.1 uncultured Eubacteriales bacterium | reverse complement strand
TAAAAAACCTTGAGGAGGCAAAGTCAATCATGTCAAAATTAAACATCATATTTACAAATGACAAAGCAAAAATCAAATTTAAATTAAAAGAAGAAATTGCAGTCTTACAAAAACAGATGGAAACTGAAATAAAAGCTGCTGATTACCAAAGAATATCACAATACAGCATTTGCGGTGATGAAATAATATGTGATGTTATAAAATTGGGAGAAGAAACAGAACAGCATGTGCCTGATATTCCCTTTATGGACGATCCTGATGTTGTAGGCAAATGGGAGATTATTGGCGTGTATGCAGTAAAGGCAGACTTTTATGATAATCTGTTTTGCGAAAAAGAATTTTACGGCGGAGATATAAAATATCTGTATTTTTTACCTAAAGGGGAACAATATTGGTCGTACTGTTGGACAAAAGGATATTTAATAGATAACGGCTACTTTGGTACAGTCTACAATGATTACGAAACAGAACAAATAGGTAATGAGTTATATATGTTCATCAGTCTTAAAGAATACGAGTATACACACGGCGGAAAACCGACTTGTCTTGTATTGAAAAAGGTTGACAACAATCATTATTCAGCTGAAAGTATTGCTAAAAAAGACGACATAAACAAGCCATTTATTAATGATGATAAAATAATCGGCAAATGGAGAGCATATTCATTCCTTGGGACAAAATCTGATTTTCCGTCAGACGAAGAACCCATTGAAGATTTGTATTTCAAAGAAATTGAATTTTTTGAGGGTGGCAGTTGCAGATGCGTTTATGATGATGCTGTTTTTGAGGGTGATGATACAGTTACATGGACAAAGAATTATCTTCTTCGCAAATGGAATTGGTCTGCCTGTGAATATGAAATACGCACGGTCAACGGCATAGAATTTATGATAATTGAGTGGAAAAGCGGTGATTACAGATACGGCGGCTTTGATACAAATTATTATGTTTTCGTAAGAAGTTAATTTACACAGAAAAAAGCCACAGATTTATTCTGTGGCTCAAATTAAATTAATTGATATTACTCAAGACAAAGATGAACAGCGAAACCGCCGAATTCTTCTTTAAGATAGATAAATGTCATTTTGCCTTTATCGTCATATCTTGCTGAATCGTAATCAAGTGCTACGCCCTTGCGTTCAAGGTATGCAACAGCTTTATCCATATAATTTGTATTGATTGCGATATGTCCCATTGTGCCTCTGCCGTTATTCTTCATAACTTCTATTGCACTTGTGCAGAAATAGCTTACGGGGATTTCATTCTGTGCGAAATTGAATGCATTTGTGAACATATCTGCAACAGCCTTTGCCTGTTTTTCATCTTCGCAGTTAATTGCAAGGTGAGCAAGCTTAAAGCCGAGCATATTGGCAACTGCTTCTCTTGTAAGAGCTTCAATTTCGTCAAACTTACCTGCATTGATAAGCGTATCCTTAACCATCCAGCTGCCGCCGCAAGCAAGAATCTTATCACAGTCAAGATAGCTGTTGATATTGTTTGCGTTGATACCGCCTGTGGGCATAAACTTAATGCCAACATAGGGAGCTGCAAGAGCTTTAATCATACTGATACCGCCGAGATTTTCTGCGGGGAAGAATTTTACAACATCAAGACCTAATTCAATAGCGGCTTCAATATCTGATGTTGTGGGACAACCGGGTGTTACGGGGATATTTTTATCAACGCAATATTTAACGATTTTAGCATTAAAGCCGGGAGTTACAATAAACTTTGCACCTGCATTTACTGCTCTGTCAACCTGTTCTGTTGTAAGAACCGTACCTGCACCAACGAGCATTTCGGGAAATTCCTTTGACATAAGAGCGATTGCTTCTTCTGCCGCAGCAGTTCTGAAAGTAACCTCTGCACAAGGAAGACCGCCTTTGATAAGAGCATTCGCAAGAGGAACTGCATCCTTCGCATTATCAATTTTTACAACAGGTACAATACCTATTTTGCTTAATTCAACAAGAATATCGTTCATTTTTATTTCTCCTTATCTGCTTTCTCTATAGCTTCCCAAAGACCGTTGAGGTAGGTAGCACCCAAAGCTCTGTCGTAAAGACCGTAACCGGGTCTGCCTGTTTCACCCCAAATCATTCTGCCGTGGTCGGGTCTTACATAGCCGTCAAATCCGTTATCGTAAAGAGCTTTCATAACTGCATACATATCAATACTTCCGCATGATGAAAGATGTGCTCTCTCCTCAAAGCCGTTTTCAAGAACAGCAACATTTCTCATGTGAGCGAAGTGGATTCTGCCCATTTTTGCATATTTTGCAGCCATAGCAACAACGTCGTTCTTATTTGAACAGCCCAGAGAACCTACACAAAGTGTAATACCGTTGTGAGGGTCATCAACAAGACTCAGGAATTTATCAAGATTCTTTTCATCTGTAATTATTCTGGGCAGACCGAAAATGCTCCAGCACGGGTCATCCTCATGAATAGCCATATTTATATCACATTCTGCGGCAACAGGGATAACTTTTTCAAGGAAATACTTAACGTTATCCCAAAGGTCATCCTCAGTCATAGCGTTGTATTCAGCAACAACCGAAGCTAACTCATCCCTTGAATAGCTTGCATCCCAACCGGGAAGTGTAAGGTCAGAATCACTTTTAAGAGGGTCAACCTTATCAACCTGCTCCTGATAATATACAAGTGATGTTGAGCCGTCCGGAAGAACGTGGTCAAGCTGAGTTCTTGTCCAGTCAAATACGGGCATAAAATTGTAGCAAATACACTTTACTCCTGCTTCGCCAAGTCTTCTGATATTTTCACAGTAATTCTCGATATACTTATCTCTTGTGGGTTTGCCCAGCTTGATATCCTCATGCACGGGAACACTTTCGATAACATCGAATTTAAGACCTGCATCCTCAGTAAGCTTTTTAAGTTCTGCGATACTTTCTCTGCTCCACACTTCTCCAACGGGAACATCATACACAGCAGTAACAACGGAATACATACCGGGAATCTGTCTGATGTTTTCAAGAGTTACCTTATCATCTTTACCGTACCAACGAAATGAAAGTTTCATTATATTCATCCTTTAACAGTTTATTCATATTCAATATACGCTTATTTAGCAATTTTGTCAAGTACAGACAACATTTAATAATAAGAACCTTAATCAATAATTGTATTTTTTGACACTGATAACAAGTTTATTCTTTTTTGTGGTACGGAGTATTTCGCCAAAAATAAATCTTCCGAATCCTCTCACCGAAATTATCTGACCTGTTTTAGGCACAAAAGAAGCGTTAGTCACTTCCCTGCCGTCACAAAATACTTTTTCGGAATTTATAAGCATCTGACTGCTGTTGCGTGATAAATTAAACACGGCGGAAATAATAACATCAATTCTTTCCGAAGAAACAATATATTCCGTACTGTCAAATTCAGGCAAAACATTCACAGACACACCGTCGGTAAATTTACATTTTACCGTTGTATGCTTAATACTTTCGAGCTTATCAATAATATAATCTGTAATTGAATCAATACAGATAACGACTGCCGAGCTATCATTAACAAGAATATCACCCAACATTTCCCGATTAATGCCGAGACTCATCAATGCACCTAAAAAATCACGGTGAGTGAGATTATCCGCAAATTTTTGATTGACAGGTGTTATTTCAATAAAACTTATGGGATATAAAGGCTCATATCCTATACTGTCAGCATCACCGAAAACGGCAATATTTCGCTCTGCATTATCATAACCGCCGAAGAAATAATATTTTACAGGGTATTTTTGCGTCTGCATTTCACTCTGCTCGTTAATGTTAAGAAATTTAGAGTAAGTCCATATATTTTTATTATATGAGCTTGATGCAATATCAAGCATTTTTCTTTTTACAAGTTTTGTATCATCCATAAATCACAAAAATCTTTCTTTTTTACAGATTATACACCTGTAACGGTTAAAATACAACACTCACATGGTCAGCTTATAAAATAAATCGTAAAGAGTTAAAAATATCACGCCGGGGATTCCGCCCACCGTACAGCAAATTGACGTAAAAAGATTCAGCGGCAAATGGATGCTTATAAATTCACCTATCAGATTAACTGCAAACAGTGCAGAACCGCCCTGCAACAAGGAGAAAAAAAGTGATTTTATCATGTGCCCTGACTTATACATAAATAACAAAATTAAAAATACACAAAAAGAAAATGCAACATATACCATAAAATCCTCAATCCTTTCATAAGATAAATATGAAAGAGTGAGTCTTGCATATTCCTGCTAAGATTATTTTTTCAAAAGCAGATTATAATAAAAAAGAGGTGTTGATATTGGATAGCTTATCAAAAACATACGAGCAATACTGTTGTATAAAAGGTCACAATGTGGCGTTTGAAGAAATTACATTTAACGACGGAACAAAGGTATACAAATGTGCGATGCACACGGTTTGCAAAAAATGTAACAACCAAATTTTAAAAACAAGAGTAACTGAAAAGATAACAGAGAAAGATTGACATTCACAAAAAATATAGTATAATATAATTTATACAAAATATTAAGGTGAGTGAAACATTTTGGGTATTTACTTTCTCAAACCTGCCCTTAAAGAAACAATCTGGGGCGGAAACAAGCTTAAAAACGGCTTCGGTATGGAATCTGATTTATCAAACATCGCAGAAGCATGGATGCTTTCCTGTCACGAGGACGGCGAAGCTATCGTTATAAACGGAGAATATGCAGGCGAAACGCTTTCAAAAGTTATTGAGCATAAATTGGGTTTTGAATGTCTTGGTACAAATTGCAAAGGTTTTGAAAAAATTGAGGATTTTCCCATTCTTATCAAGCTTATAGATGCTGATGACAGACTTTCCGTACAGGTGCATCCCGACGACGATTACGCCGCCGCCCACGAAAAGGATGTAAGAGGTAAAACGGAGGCATGGTACATTATTGACTGCGACGAGGATGCTGAGCTTATTTACGGTTTTGCCGATGATATAAGCAGAGAGGATTTCCGTGCAGCTATTGAAAACGGCACTCTCCTTGATAAGGTAAACAGAGTTAAAGTCAAACCGGGTGACGTTGCTTTCATATCTTCGGGTACGCTTCATGCTATCGGCAAAGGTATTTTGCTTGCAGAGGTTCAGCAAAGCTGTAACACTACTTACCGTGTATTCGACTACAACAGAACGGGACTTGACGGCAAGCCCAGAGAACTGCATATCGAAAAGGCAGTAGACGTTACAAAATGCTGTATTCCCGAAAACAGTCTTGACCCGGCAGGTATGCCCGTTAAGCATGACGGATACACAAGTATTCTGCTTGCAGAGTGTAAATATTTCACAATGACACTTATTGATACAGATACTCTCTATGTCGGTGATGCTGACGAAAAGAGTTTTGTTTCCCTTATTGTGCTTGACGGTGAAGGAGCTGTCAAGTGCGGCGATGAAGAATATACCATCAAAAAAGGTGACAGCATTTTTATCCCTGCAAACAGCGGTTCATACTATATATCCGGCAAAACAAAAATCTTACTTTCACAGGTATAAAATGTCTATATTAAGTGCACACGAGCTGACAATGGAGTTTCTTGACAACGTTCTTTTTGACAAGGCTTCATTTGACATTTACGAACATGACAAGGTGGGTCTTATCGGCAACAACGGTTCCGGCAAAACCACCTTATTCAAACTGCTTGCAGGTTTGCTTGAGCCTGCAAGCGGTAATATTTTTATATCTTCAAACGTAAAGTGCGGTTATGTTGAACAGCACGCCTGTTCGGATTTTTCAAAGACAGCAAAGGAAGAAATGCTGTCTGTTTTTGAGCATCTTATGGCAATGGAAAAGGAGCTTGAATCTCTGCACGCCATGATAGATGCTTCAGGTGAAAATTTATCGCAACTTATTGAAAGGCAGTCTGCTCTTACGGAAAAGTATCAATCCGAGGGCGGACTTACATATGTTTCAAGGGCAAACGCCATGCTAACAGGTTTAGGTTTTACGGATGAGGAGCAAAAGCTTCCCGTAGGTCAGCTCAGCGGAGGTCAGCGTACAAAAATCGCATTGGGAAAATTACTTTTGTCAAACGCAAGCCTTATTTTGCTTGACGAACCCACAAACCATCTTGACATTAAAAGTGTTGAGTGGCTTGAAGAATTTTTGTCAAAATACAACGGTGCGGCTCTTATTGTGTCTCACGACAGATATTTCCTTGATAAAGTCACAAATAAGACAATGGAAATCGAGCATAAAAAACTGACTGTACGCAAGGGTAATTACTCCGTTTTTGCGGCACTCAAAGCCGAACAGAGAGAAGCTGACAGGCGAAAGTTTGAGCAACAGGCTAAAGAAGTTGCAAGAATTGAAGGGATAATTCAGCAACAAAAAGGCTTTAACAGAGAACGGAATTATATAACCATAGCAAGCAAGCAAAAGCAGATTGACCGCATCAAGGCTGATATGGTGGCTGTTGAATCCGATGAAAAAGCGTTGAAACTGCACTTTGAAGCAGGCGTTGTAAGCGGTAATGACGTGTTTATGATTACGGGGCTTACAAAAGCATACGGTGACAAGGTACTTTTTAAAGATATATCACTGAATATATACAAAGGTGAACGTATTTTTTTGTTAGGTTCAAACGGTTGCGGAAAATCAACATTTCTTAAAGCAGTGCTTGGAAAAATTGCACCCGACAGCGGTTTTTGCCGTTTCGGAGCAAACGTGCAGATAGGATATTTTGACCAGATACAGGCAACGCTTGACTCCGATAAAACAATTTTTGACGAAGTATCGGACAAGTTCCCTGTTCTTACAAACGGTGAAATCAGAGGCTATTTAGGTGCTTTCAAATTCAGCGGTGACGATATTTTCAAAGTTATGTCAGAGCTTTCAGGCGGCGAAAGAGCAAGAATAGCATTACTTGAGCTTATGCTCAAAAAGCCTAACGTTCTGATTCTTGACGAGCCTACAAACCACCTTGATATTGCATCAAGAGAAGTACTTGAAGAGGCTCTTTCCGGCTATGACGGTACGCTTTTGTGCGTTTCTCACGACCGTTTTCTTGTAAACAAGCTTGCTACTAAAATTATTATTCTCAAAAACGGCAGTTTAATCTCCATAGACGGCAGTTACGATGATTACACGGCAACACTTGACTCAGCAGAAAAAACTGCTCCAAAAACGGAGAAAAAGCCTAACGAATATCAGCTTCGCAAGGAAAAGGAATCCCTTGAACGCAAGAAAAAAACACGGATAAAACGCATCGAAGAAGAAATCGAAGCCATTGAAACAAGAAAAAACGAAATACAGCAGATTCTTGAATTGCCCGAAACTTCGGCAGATTACGAAAAGATTTTACAGCTTACCGAAGAGCTTGATTCTCTTGAATGTAAACAGGAAGAACTGTACGGTGAATGGTTGGAACTTAATGCATAAATTCTGCATATTTCATTTTTTATACACGATTTTATACACATATAAAGCTCTCTGTAATTATCGTTTGCAGGGAGCTTTTATTTTTGCTATTTTAGTTATATATATTATTGTGTATTTAACCAATAATTCAAAATTTTTTCGGCATATATAATACAAGTTAACAAAGTTGCATAAATATTCAAAAATTTATTGACTTTATGCCGTAAATGAGTAAAATGGTAATAGTAAATTTATACACAGAGGTATAAGCAAAATGACAAAGGTATTTATTGACGGTAATCAAGGCACAACAGGTCTCAGATTATTTGACCGTTTAAGCAAGCGTGATGATATAACACTTATGCACATAAGCGAAGATAAGCGTAAAGACCCCGACGAGCGACGAAGATTTATTAACGAAAGTGATATTACTTTTCTCTGTCTGCCCGACGATGCAGCAAGAGAATCAGTTTCTCTTTGTGAAAACGACACAACTGTTATAATCGACACGTCAACGGCACACAGAACGTCACCCGATTGGGCATACGGTTTTGCAGAGTTATCCGATAAACACAGGCAGAATATAGCAACGTCAAAAAGAATTGCCGTTCCCGGCTGTCATGCAAGCGGATTCATTTCCATTGTTTATCCTCTTGTTGCATCGGGAATTATGCCCAAGGACTACCCCGTTGTATCACATTCTCTCACAGGTTACAGCGGCGGCGGTAAAAAGATGATT
>CAZBVV010000079.1:0-8372 GCA_964495345.1 uncultured Eubacteriales bacterium | reverse complement strand
AGATATTCAAAAAAGAAATAGGAGAAAACCTCAGTTCTTATATTGTAAGACAAAAACTTGAAAAAGCAAAAAGCTTATTGATAAACGGAATGTCCTCAAAAGAGATATGTGTTGAAGCCGGTTTTTCTTCACAATCATATTTTGTTGCTTTATTTAAACGCTATTATAATATGACACCATCCGCTTATGTTAAATTAGCAAAAACGGAGCTATAAACCGGGAGTTCCAAAAGGTGTAGATATTCAAACAAAAAACTATCCATCGGATGGTTTTTTTTTGCTCCTCGGACAAACTTCTCACCTGTTTTTTTTGCTGTTAACCATTCGAAGGTGAACAGACTTGACATAATTTTTATGGGATGATATTATTAAATTAAGTATATCCGGAACAGATCCAACAAGATTCGTCCTCTGCGATGCAAAGGATTTGAAAACAATGAAAAGAAAGGGTTAAATTATGACAAAAGCTGAAATCATAGGCAAAATCAAAGGGGCTCCCGGCTATGTCAAAGAGCATTGGAACACGCCCAACGAAGGTGAATTTATTTCGCTGAAGGAACTTTGTGCATATACTGCTACACAAGCGGGCTCATACATATTTTTAACTGCATCAGGTTTGCTGTCTTTTTCTGCATCCTATTTTTGCGGTTCCATTATGGAACTGAGTAATATGCAATTCCAGATAGTGAACCTTATAAGTACAATAGTTTCTTATGTTTTTATTTTCTTGAATCCGATTGGCGTTCTGATTTATGAAAACCACGGTGAGCTTTCACCAAAGATGAAAAAATTTGCACATATTAGTTATGCCGGCGAGCTTATATTGGGTTTATTGTTCTATTTCTTGCCCATGAATACCTTTGGCTTTATGTTGGGTACGCCACAGATTATAGGCAATATTCTTGTTATCAGCGGTCTTACCAACTATATAACCTGGGGAATCCGTAAAAAATTCTGTGCAAAGTACGGAAGATTGAAGCCGTTTATTCTTATTTGCGGTATACCCACCGCAATAATCATATCAATCATTCCGTTTTTACCGATTCAAAATCTTCCCAGCGTAAACAAACTTATCATTCTTCACTTTGCATTTACATTCATGAACTACTTTTATAATTCATATGTTGGCGTCAACGGTCTGGTTACTTTTATGACACCAAACTCACAGGAAAGACAGAAAATGCACTCCATTGTTCCGATTATTACAGGATTTTTTCCGTCCGTTATCAGTCTTTTCTTCCCTTTTCTTATCCAGTCAACAGGCGGATATCTTAACATTGACACCTATAAAATCTTTGTACCTGTTTTTGCTTTCACCGGTGTTTTAATTTCATTGGCTGCAATCCATTGTAAAGAACGTGTTATTGAGGCGTCCGGCGACAAACGCAAAAAGGTTACATTCTTTAACGGTGCAAAGAATGTTCTGAAAAATAAATATTTCTGGATTACAAACATCTCCTCCATCATAGGACAATGGTCAGCATTGGTTGGCGGACTTCTTCAATTCTGGTTTATTTATTCTCTCAGAATGGAAGCACTTTACGGTGTTGCCGCAAACATTGTTGTTGTAGGTATGACGTTCGGTCATATTATATGTCCCATGCTTACCAAAAAGTTTCAGAAGAGAGATATTTTAATTGCATTCAGAGTTATTTCACTTCTTACTGTTGTTCTTATGTTATTTGCTGTAAGAATTGAAAACATTTATGTGTTTATCGGTGCGATGTTCTTAAGAAACACATTTCAACCCGTTGTTGACGATATCAATGTTGGTCTTGGGGCTGATATTCAGAACTATCACCAGTGGAAATACGGTGAACGAGCTGATTCGATGGCAGGTGTGTTCGGTTGGTTCTTAAATCCAATCAATGTATCTCTCGGTTTTATTGTTCCCTGGCTTCTTGCAAGAGTCGGATTTACTTCTGACTGGGACGTGCTTTTCGACCAGACAATTCTCAACAATGTATTTAACATTTATACATGGGCAACGATTTTGAGCACAGTTCTTATGACCATTCCCTTCTTCTTCTACGATTTGACAAAAGAAAAACACGATCTTTGTGTTGCGGAGCTGCAAGAACGAGTGCGTGCTATTGAAGAAGGAGACAATGCAGAAAGTGAGGCAGTTTAATATGAATAAAAAAATTATTAAAATAGCAGCACTTCCGATTTGCATCTGTTTACTGTTTTCTGGTTGTAGTACTGTCGGTTCGATTTTAGGCACCGAAAAGGATACGATCGAATATAAGATTGAAAACGGTGAAGCCACCGTTGTAAGCGTGCCGAATGCATCTTCCGTTGATAAAATTGTTATTCCCGATGAATATGAAGATGTTCCGGTTACAAAAATTGCTGATTTTGCAGCCGTGAATCTTGAGTACGTTACTGCGTTTGTAATCGGCAAAAATGTGAAGGAAATCGGCACATGGGCACTTGAAAACAATCAAAATATTGCTGCATATACAGTTGATGAATCAAATGAATATTTCTGTTCGTTTGATGGGGTTCTCTACACAAAGGATATGAAAACAATCGTCTGCTTTCCTCCTGCCAAGGAAGGTGCCTTCGAAATTCCGTACGGTGTTGAGACAATCCGTACAAAAGCATTTTATAAATGCACAAAGCTTACGTCCGTTGTCATGCCTGACAGCGTAAAGAGCATTGAGGAAAAAGCATTTTTCCGTTGCAGTGCTGTGACAGAGCTCACGCTTTCAAAAAATGTTTCGTTTATCGGCAAAGATGCTTTCGCTTTTTGTTCAGGCATTACCGAATTAATCATTCCTCAAACAATCAAGCAGATTGACGAATATGCATTCTATAACTGTACCAATCTTTTAACGATTCATGTTGATGCAAAAGAAAGTGATTTAATTTTAGGTGACAAGTGGTACCCGACAACGAACGGACTTGCAATTAAAGAATTACAAATCAACTACAAGGATTGAAATTCGGACACATTTAAAAACTGAATGTTTGAATTGTGCTAAGCAGACAGAATCGGCTTGTTGAATGGTTCAAAAAAGGTAAATTCCAATTTGTTAAATGAATGTCTTTTACATTACACTTGAAAATGCTAAAGGTATTCTTGATTTTGTTTGCAAAAGTGTCTTTGTTTTCTTGATTGTTTTAATTTGATTGTGTTATAATTTCAAAAAACGAAAAGGTGATTAAATGGATATTCTTGGCTTTATCGGCAATATATTTTCGGGAATTTTTGATCCGCTTGTAACAAGCAGACTCACACCTGTTCCGAAAAATCCGAAAAAGATTGATTTGTCAGAATTTGAGCTGGTGTTTGAGGATAATTTTGACGGTGATAAATTAGATGAATCAAAATGGCATGAACATCGATTTTTCAACACCGAAACAGGTGCTCGTAAAGGCGGCTTATGGTCTCCTTCTCAGGCAATAATTATTGATAATAAACTGCATATTCGCACAGAATATAAAGAAAACGGAGAATTCGGTGCAGGCTATTATACGGAAGCGATTGACACTTCGGGATTGTTTGAACAGAAATTCGGATATTACGAATGTCGCTGTAAACTTCCTGCCGCTGAGGGATTGTGGGCTGCATTCTGGCTCCATTCAATGAAAGTCGGTACAGGAAACTCAGGCAAGGAAGGTACAGAAATTGACATTTTTGAATCTCCGTTATATAAACGCAAGAAGATAAGAAATTCCGTTGTATCAAATCTTCATTATAACGGCTACGGGATTCAAGGAAAATCAAAACGCCTGGGAGCATTTGGAGTTAACGACCCTTATAATACTTTTAACACATACGGACTTGAATGGAATGAAAAAGAATATATTTTCTATATTAACGGTGTTGAAACCTGCCGTTCTTCATTCGGAGGAGTTTCGCAGAATGAAGAATTTATGATTCTTTCGGTTGAGGTTGATGGTGTAGCGGGAAAGCCTGTTTTCGGTTGGTCGGGTAATGTTGAAAATAACCCCGAAGGAACACTTCCCGTTGATTTTGTAATAGATTATGTAAAAGTTTATCAATATAAAAAATAATATATAACAAGCATAGTACACTTTTTGATTTATCAATACAAACATTAAAAATATCTATCTTTACAGCGGTGCCGCTGCGTCCTGTAATGATAATAAGTGCAGCCACTCATTTGAGTGGTTTTTCTTTTAAATTGAATCAAGTGTGAACTTTGTGTTTATCAGACGGTTAAGATGTAAGTGTAAACAATATTCGCAGAAAATATTGTTTTAGGTTTAAGATGTGTGCTATAATTATTAAAAAAAATTATAATTTTAAATAAAAAAGTGAGGTCAACTTATGTGGTATAATGAAAGTGTTATATATCAGATATATCCTTTTGGATTTTGCGGTGCACCAAAACATAATGACGGTGTACTTAAATCCCGAATATTGAAAGTTGCAGATTTGACGGAGCATCTTGTAAAGCTTAATGTTAATGCTGTATATTTTTGTCCCGTTTTTGAAAGCTCGGCACACGGATATGATACTTCTGATTTTTCAAAAATTGATATAAGACTTGGCACAAACGCCGATTTTAAATTTATTTGCGATAAACTGCACGAAAACGGCATAAGAATAATTCTTGACGGTGTTTTTAATCATGTGGGCAGGGATTTTTTTGCATTCAAAGATGTAAGAGAAAAGAAGTGGGAATCACCGTTTAAAGATTGGTTTCATATAAGTTTTGACGGTAACAGCACATACAATGACGGCTTTTGGTACGAGGGTTGGGAAGGTCATTACGAACTCGTAAAGCTTAATCTTGACAATCAGCAGGTTAAAAATTATCTTTTTGACCGTGTGGGTGAGTGGATAGATAATTTCGGCATTGACGGTCTCAGGCTTGATGTTGCATATATGCTCAATCGTCAGTTTATGCGGGAGCTTAATTCATTCTGTATGTCAAAGAAAAGTGATTTCTTCCTTGCAGGCGAGATGATTCATGGAAATTACAGAGATATAGTTTGTGACGGAATGCTTCATAGTGCTACGAATTATGAGTGTTACAAGGGTATCTATTCTTCATTTAACAGTATGAATATGTTTGAAATCGGTTATTCACTCAGTAATCGTTTCGGCAGCGAGGACTGGTGTATGTACAGAGGCTTACAGCTTATAGGGTTTGTTGACAACCATGATGTTACAAGACTTGCTTCGGCACTTACAAACAAAAAACATATTATTCCTGCTTACGGTATACTGTTCGGTATGCCCGGTATTCCTTGTGTTTACTACGGTAGCGAATGGGGGATTGAGGGCAGAAAAGAAGACGGTGATGATGCACTTCGTCCGGAAATTGATACGGTACAATTTAATGAAATATCCGAATTTATCTCAAAGGTTGCAAAAATACACCGTGAAAGCAAGGCTTTGTGTTACGGCAGTTTGAAAATACTTCATCAGACAAACCGACAACTTGTTTTTGAGCGCGTATGTGATGATGAAAGAGTCCTTGTTCTTATAAATGCAGATGAAAATGAATACACAGCTCATTTCGATTCAAAAGCAGGCTGTGGAACTGAACTTATAACGGGAACACATTTTGATTTTGGTTCAGGCAGCTTAATGCCCGGCTGTTCGGTGCAGTATGTAAAAATATAATATATATGTTTTTGTTTAAAAAGGAGATTGGTTATGGAAAAGAAATTAAAAGTTGCCAATATTGGTATGAAATTCGGTATGTCTCATGTTGAGGGAACAATGAGTTACGGTGCAGAAATTGCTGCAATCTGTGACTGTAATGAGGAAAATCTTCGTTTTGCCGGTGAAAGATACGGTATACCCAAGGAAAAATGGGTTACTGATTATACGGATATTGTTAATAATCCTGATATTGATGTTGTTACGGTAGCAATTCCCGACCAACAGCACAAAAAGGTTGCCTGCGATTTGCTTCGTGCAGGTAAGCACGTGCTTTGCGAAAAGCCTCTTGCACTCACCCGTGAGGACCTCAGTGAAATTGTAAAAGTTGCCGATGAATCCGATGCCAAATTTATGGTTGGTCAGATTTGCCGATTCACTCCCGCATTTGAAAAAGCAAAAGAAATTATTGAATCCGGTACAATCGGTGAGCTTTATTTTATTGAATCCGAATATGCTCACGATTATATGAAGCTTTGTGATGATTGGCGTGCAGACCCCAACCGTCACGGTGTTATCGGCGGCGGATGCCACGCTGTTGACCTTATCCGTTGGCTTGCAGGTGACCCGAAAGAGGTTTTTGCATACGGCACGCATAAGCTTTTGCCGCAAGTTCCCTATGACGATGCAACAATCGCAATTATGAAATTTGATGAAAATGTTGCGGGCAAGGTGTTCGTATCAACGGGTTGCAAACGAGATTACACAATGAGAACGGTTGTTTACGGCACAAAAGGGACGATTATATGCGACAATACATCACCCACAATGACACTCTTTACTACAGATGATGAGGGGGTTGTTAAAGAGCCGCAGATTATTGATATTCAGGTTAATAATCACAATGCAGCAAAGGAATTTGATGTTTTTGCCGATGCAATTCTCAATAATAAGCCTGTTGCTACAGATGCCCGTGAGGGTGCAAAAACTGTTGCCGTTTGCCTTGCTATTGTGGAGGCTGCAACAACAGGAAAAATTGTTAAGCCTGATTATGAATTTTGATACTGTGAGGTAAAATATGTCTGTAACTATTAAACTAATCGGTTCCGAGAAAATTATAATGAGCAATCCCGAAGGCAATCATTCTTATTTCGGCTGGCCCACAATAGCAAAGCTTCAGAACGGAAGAATAGTTGTTGGTGCGTCCGGTTATCGAATTGAACATGTTTGTCCTTTCGGCAAAGCAGTAATTTCTTTCAGCGATGATAACGGTGAAAGCTATTCTGCTCCCGAGGCTGTAATTGATACCGTTCTTGATGACAGGGATGTGGGTTTTACCGTTTTTGGTGAAAAAGGCTTGATTGTAACATCTTTCAATAATACTATTGACTTTCAAAGACAAAATATGCCGCAAACAGAAGAATGTTTTGATTATATAAATTCCGTTTCCAAAAAGGATGAAGCAGAAGCTCTGGGCAGTACCTTCCGTGTTAGCACAGATTGCGGAAAAACATTCGGGAAAATCTATAAAGCTCCTGTAAGTTCACCTCACGGACCTACTGAACTCAATGACGGAAGTATTCTGTGGGTCGGTAACGTATTCGGTGAACACAACAGGATTGAAGCATATCTGATTGATCCGGAAAGCGGAAAATCATCTTTTCAAGGTAAAATCAGCATTGACGGCATGGAGCATCTTAATTTTTATGAGCCATATGCAATTCAGCTTCCCGACGGCAAAATTGTCTGTCATATAAGAGTAGAGAATTATGAAGAAGCAATTTTTACTCTTTATCAGACGGTTTCATTTGATAACGGAAAAACGTGGAGTGAACTCAGACAGATTATAAAAGACGACAGCGGTGCACCGTCTCATCTGTTTCTCCATTCATCGGGAACATTGATTGCCGCATTTTCACGCAGAAAACTTCCTTGCGGAATCCGTGTGGTTTTAAGCTCTGACGGCGGCGAAACATGGAGCGAAGAATATACTCTTTATGAAAATTATTGTACGGCTGATTTAGGGTATCCCTCCACAACAGAGCTTGATGACGGAAGTCTGCTGACTGTTTTTTATGCAAGAGATAGTGAAGAATCACCTGCAGTTATCTGGCAACAGAAATGGGAATTGAAAAAATGAAAGACAAGAAAAAGATTATAATAATAGCAATAACGGGCATAGCCATACTGACTGCGGGAATATTGTGTAAACAGGAATTTTTCCTTATGATTCCGCTGTTTATATCCCTTTTTGTAATGGCATTTCAGTCAGAGGCTAACCGATTCGGTGCGTTGGTCGGTGCAATCAATTCGCTTATTTACGCTGTCGCATACATTTATATGGGTGTTTATGCATCGGCGGCATCGGCGGCACTTTTCAGCTTTCCTATTCAGTTAATGACATTTTTCCGTTGGCAGAAAAATGCTTATAAAAGCACGGTGGTATTCAAAAAAATGAACACAAAAATGCGTTGGATTGCTTTTTCGGTACTTATTCTTTTATGGGCAGTGCTGACGGCTGTGTTTATCCACCTTGACTACGAATATGCTTTGCTTGACAGCATAACATTCTTGCTCGGATTTGTAATTCCCGTGCTGACAATGCTCGCATATGTTGAATATACATATTTATGGATTTTCAGTTCTGCGGTGAATATATTGTTGAGTATCCAGATGGTTGTAAACGATTACCGGCAGACCACATATCTCATATATGCGGTGTATTCATTCTATTGCATAATCTGTGCATTTTTAAATGTTCACAAATTTTATAAAGAACAGCAGGAGAA
>CAZBVV010000078.1:0-8691 GCA_964495345.1 uncultured Eubacteriales bacterium | reverse complement strand
CTTCCCGAATGAACATCGGTCAGGTTCTTGAGGTTACTCTCGGCTATGCTTGTAAAAAACTCGGCTACAAAGTTATGACTCCCGTATTTGATGGTGCTCACGAGTCTGATATTATTGAATGTCTCAGAGAGGCAGGTCTTGATGAAGACGGTAAGACCGTTCTTTATGACGGACGCACAGGTAAACAGTTTGATAACAGAGTTACCGTAGGTATAATGTACTATCTTAAACTGCATCACCTTGTTGACGATAAAATTCATGCCCGTTCAACAGGTCCTTACTCCATGGTTACACAGCAGCCCTTGGGCGGTAAAGCTCAGTTCGGCGGTCAGCGTTTCGGTGAAATGGAAGTTTGGGCACTTGAGGCATACGGTGCAGCATATACTCTTCAGGAAATTCTTACCATTAAGTCCGATGATGTTATCGGCAGGGTTAAAACATACGAATCCATCATCAAGGGTGAAAATGTACCCAAGCCCGGTATACCCGAGTCTTTCAAGGTTCTTGTTAAGGAACTTCAGTCACTTTGTCTTGATGTCAGAGTGCTTGACGGTGACGGTAAAGTTGTGGAGCTTGCTCAGGATTATGAAGATGATACTCCCAATGTATCTTTTGAAAACAGCGTAGTATTTGAGAACGGCATAAACTTCTCCATAACTACAGATCCCAACGGTGAAGAAGATGATTCGTCAGATGACGGTGATTACGGCGATGATGGCGATGACAGCGATTATTAATAACGAATCACCAATATTATATTAAGGAAGAAGGAATTTAGTTGAACGAGCGAGATTATAATGCATTGAATTTCGAATCCATAAAAATCGGTCTTGCTTCTCCCGAAACAATTATGGGCAGTGCCGAAGAGGGTAAAGGCTGGTCATACGGTGAAGTAACAAGAGCTGAAACAATCAATTACCGTTCTCTTAAACCCGAGGCGGACGGACTTTATTGTGAACGCATTTTCGGACCTCAGAAGGACTGGGAATGCCATTGTGGTAAATATAAAAGAATCAGATATAAGGGTATTGTTTGCCGTTCATGTGGTGTTAAGGTTACAAGATCCAAGGTCAGAAGAGAGCGTATGGGTCATATTAAGCTTGCCTGTGCCGTATCTCATATCTGGTACCTTAAAAGCACACCCTCAAGAATGGCTCTCCTTCTTGATATTGCTCCCAGTGACCTTGAACACGTTGTATATTTTACAAAATATGTTGTTACCGAAGTTAATGACAGCTCCTGCGCTTTCAGCGTAGGACAGGTCATCGGTGAAAAGGAATTCCGCGACGAAGCACAAAGATTCCCCGGTGATTTCGGCTCATTCTCCAAAACAAAAGAGGATATGAGAAGAGATCTTGAAAAAGCTCAGAAGGCAATAGCCGAAGCAGAGGAATTAGGCGAGGAGCCTCCGGCTATGCCCGAGGTAAAAACTCCTCCTTTCCGTGCATGTATGGGTGCAGAAGCTATTTTGGAGCTTCTTGAAATGATTGACCTTGATGCACTTACGGCACAGCTTAAAGAAGCTATTGCTGATATCCCCACAGAGCAGAAAAAGGCAAAGCTTCTCAAGAGACTTTCTATCGCAGAGGATTTCAGAGCATCAAAGAACCGTCCCGAATGGATGATTCTTAAAGCTATCCCTGTTATTCCCCCCGATCTCAGACCTATGGTTCAGCTTGACGGCGGCAGATTTGCAACAAGTGACCTTAATGAGCTTTACAGACGAGTTATCAACAGAAACAGACGTCTTAAATACCTTATTGAAGAAATCACATCTCCCGATATCGTTATAAGAAATGAAAAGAGAATGTTGCAGGAAGCTGTTGACGCTCTTATCTACAACGGTAAACGCGGCAGACCTGTTACCGGTGCTAATAACCGTGAACTCAGATCTCTTTCACATATGCTCAGCGGTAAGCAGGGTCGTTTCCGTCAGAATCTTCTCGGTAAGCGAGTTGACTATTCAGGTCGTTCCGTTATCGTTGTAGGCCCCGAACTTAAAATGTATCAGTGCGGTCTTCCCAAAGAAATGGCACTTGAACTCTTTAAGCCTTTCGTAATGAAGCTTCTTGTTGAAAGAAAAATTGCACCAAACATAAAGAATGCAAGAAGAATGGTTGACCGTGTAAGTGACCATGTATGGGATGCACTTGAAGAGGTTATTAAAGACCATCCCGTTATGCTTAACCGAGCACCCACACTTCACAGACTCGGTATTCAGGCATTCGAGCCTATACTTGTTGAAGGCAGAGCAATCAAGCTTCATCCCCTTGTATGTACAGCGTTCAACGCTGACTTCGACGGTGACCAGATGGCTGTTCATGTGCCTCTTTCCGCAGAAGCACAGGCAGAGGCAAGATTCCTTATGCTTGCATCAAACAACCTTCTTAAACCGTCAGACGGTAAGCCTGTTGCAGTTCCCTCTCAGGACATGGTTCTCGGTTCTTATTATCTTACACTTGAAATTGCCGGTGCAAAAGGCGAAGGTAAAGTTTTCCGTAGCGTAAATGAAGCAATCATGGCTTACGATGAAGGCGATCTTGACCTTCATGCAAAATGTAAAATCAGAATGACCAAAGATGTTGAAGGTAAAACCGTTTCAAAAATAATTGAAACAACTCTTGGCAGAATTATATTCAATGAGCCTATTCCTCAGGATTTGGGTATTGTTGACAGAGCTGATCCCGAAAATCTGTTTGCACTTGAGGTTGATTACCTTGTTGAAAAGAAAGCACTTGGTAAAATTATTGATAAGGTTATCAAGAACAAGGGTATCCATACAGCTTCCGAAATGCTTGACAGAATTAAAGATAACGGTTATAAATATTCCACACGAAGCGGTATTACCGTATCTGTATTCGATGCTCTTATCCCCGTAAACAAACCTAAGTATGTTGCAGAAGCAGAAGAAAAGGTTGCTAAAATTAACGAGAGCTACCGTAGAGGTTTCGCCGGTGAGAAAGACCGTCTTGAAAGCACGCTTAAAGCATGGGAAGTTTGTACAAGTAAGATTTCAAGCGAAATTACAACAGGATACAGCATCACAAACCCCATTTTCATGATGGTAGAGTCCGGTGCCCGAGGCAGTAAAGGTCAGCTTAACCAGCTTGCGGGTATGCGTGGTCTTATCTCCAGTACATCAGGTAAAACTATCGAAATCCCCATCAGAGCTAACTACCGTGAAGGTCTTAACATTTTGGAATACTTTATCGCATCCCGTGGTGCTCGTAAAGGTCTTGCCGATACAGCTCTTCGTACTGCTGACTCAGGTTATCTTACAAGACGTCTTGTTGACGTTTCACAGGATGTTATTATCCGTGAGGAAGATTGCGGATGCAAAGAAGGACTTGAGGTTTCCGAAATTACAGACAGCAACGGCGGACTTATTGAGTCACTTGAAGAAAGACTTGAAGGCAGATTTCTTCTTGAGCCTTTCTGTGATGCTGAAACAGGCGAAGTTATCGTTGATAATGACCACATGCTTACAGAGAATGATGCAAAAGCTATCGTTTCAACAGGCATCAGAACTGTTAAAATCAGATCTCTTCTTACCTGTTGTTCAAAAGAGGGCGTATGTGTCAAATGCTACGGCAAAAACCTTGCAACAAGCAAAACGGTTCAAATTGGTGAAGCTGTCGGTACTATTGCTGCTCAGTCTATCGGTGAGCCCGGTACACAGCTTACAATGAGAAACTTCCACAACGGCGGTGTTGCATCAGCATCGGATATTACACAGGGTCTTCCCCGAGTTGAGGAACTTTTCGAGGCAAGAAATCCCAAGCCTCTTGCAATACTTTCTGAGAAATCCGGTATTGTTTCCATTGAGTCAAAAACTAAGAATAATAACACAATCAATACCGTTACCGTTACAAGCGAAACAGACGTCAGCGACAGAAAGACATATACAATTCCTTATGATTCCCGTCTTTGCGTAAGTAACGGAATGAGGATTAATATGGGTGAGCCTATTACCGAAGGTTCCCGTAATCCTAATGATATTCTCAGTATTCTCGGTGCTAATGCCGTTCATAACTACCTTATTAACGAGGTTCAGAATGTTTACCGTTCACAGTCTGTTGAAATCAACGATAAGCATATCGAGGTTATTGTGCGTCAGATGATGCGTAAGATTAAAGTTACCAAAGCCGGCAGCAGTGACCTTATTGAAGGTGCAACTGTTGAAAAACGTGATTTTATCGCTGCGGTAACTGATATTCAGAACAGAATTGATGCAGGTGAAACAGCTCTTGAATTGCCTGAGGGTGATGATGTTCTTCTCGGTATTACTAAGGCTTCTCTTGCTACTGAATCATTCCTGTCAGCCGCATCATTCCAGGAAACTGCAAAGGTTCTTACAGATGCAGCTATCAAGGGTAAGACAGACGCTCTCCACGGTCTTAAAGAGAATGTTATCATCGGTAAGCTTCTTCCGTCGGGTACAGGTATGAGATGTTATAACGATGTTGATATTGATACATCAGGTTGCGACAGTATCGATTAATTGCTGTCAATATAGCATTATTACCTAATTTTCAATAAAAATTTTGTAAAAAGTGTTGACATAAGTTGCAGAATATAGTACAATATTTAAATGTACGGCGTATTTTGCGTACCGAAGTCAGCACTTTTGTTATTTTGTTCAAATTTGTTGTTTCAGAAGCGTTATATTTTTGGTATAAATGCTTCTTTAGCATAAAAAATAAAATAGGAGGTGTCGCAGCTTGCCAACGTTTAACCAGCTTGTTCGTAATGGCAGAAAAACTGTAGAAAAGAAGTCGAAGTCACCTGCTCTCGGCAAAGGCTTAAACTCTAAGAAGAATGTTATGACAGACCATAACTCTCCCCAGAAGCGTGGCGTATGTACTGTTGTTAAGACAGATACACCCAAAAAGCCCAACTCTGCTCTTAGAAAGCTCGCCAGAGTTCGTCTGACTAACGGAATTGAAGTTTCAGCTTACATTCCCGGTGTCGGCCACAATCTTCAGGAACATAGTGTCGTTCTTATCCGTGGCGGCCGTGTTAAGGATCTTCCCGGTGTGCGTTATCACATCATCAGAGGCGTTCTTGATACACAGGGCGTTAACGGCAGAATGCAGAGCCGTTCCAAGTACGGAGCAAAAGTTCCGAAAGCAGCTAAGAAATAATCTTAGCAAAAAGTATTTAGGACAAATCTTCTTGCAGGCGAAAGTAAAATTTCACCAATGCGAGTTTATATATAGTATAACCTCGTTATTGGCGCCACGGGAATTTGTCACTCGAGTACCTATGATATCATTATTATGAAGGAGGGAAGCGAAGTGCCAAGAAGAGGCAATGTTGCAAAACGTGATGTTTTGCCTGATCCGCTTTACAACTCAAAGCTCGTAACACGCCTTATTAACAGCGTTATGTACGACGGTAAAAAAGGTGTTGCTCAGAAGATCGTTTACGGTGCTTTTGACATCATCAGAGAAAAAACAGGAGAAGAACCCCTTGAGGTATTTGAAGCAGCAATGGAGAATGTTATGCCCTTGCTCGAAGTTAAAGCTCGCCGTGTAGGTGGCTCAACATACCAGGTACCCATGGATGTTCGTCCCGAAAGAAGACAGACTTTAGGTCTGAGATGGATTACACTTTATGCTCGTCAGCGTTCCGAAAAGACAATGAAGGAAAGACTTGCCGGCGAAATCATGGATGCAAGAAACGAACAGGGTTCAGCATTCAAGAAGCGTGAAGATACACACAGAATGGCAGAAGCTAACAAGGCTTTCTCACATTTCCGTTGGTAATCTGATTATTATCCCGCATTTACATTTTTTGGAGGTAATTATGCCAAGACAGGTTTCACTTGAATTAACAAGAAATATCGGTATCATGGCTCACATCGATGCCGGTAAGACTACTACAACCGAGCGTATCCTGTACTACACCGGCGTTAACCGTAAAATCGGTGAAACACACGATGGTTCTGCAACAATGGACTGGATGGCACAGGAGCAGGAGAGAGGTATCACAATTACTTCCGCTGCTACCACATGCTTCTGGTCAAAGAAGGATGATCCCGAGCAGAATAAGTACAGAATCAATATCATTGACACTCCCGGTCACGTTGACTTTACTGTTGAAGTTCAGCGTTCACTCCGTGTTCTTGACGGTTCGGTTACAGTTCTCTGTGCTAAAGGTGGCGTTGAACCTCAGTCTGAAACAGTATGGCGTCAGGCTGATGACTACAAAGTTCCAAGAATGGTATATGTCAATAAGATGGACATTATGGGTGCAAACTTCTATAATGTTCTTGATATGATGAAAGACAGACTCAAGTGTAATGCTGTTCCTATTCAGCTTCCTATCGGTGCTGAATCAGATTTCAGAGGCATTATTGACCTTGTTGAAATGAATGCTGACATTTATTACGATGACATGGGTCTTGACATGAGAGTCGAAGAGATCCCCGATGATATGAAGGAGATCGCTCAGAAATATCACGATGCGATGATCGAGAGCGTTGCTGAGCAGGATGAAGAACTCATGGAAAAGTACTTCAACGGTGAAGAACTTACCACAGCAGAAATCAAAGCTTGCATCAGAAAAGCAACAATCGCTAATGACATGGTTCCCGTTGTTTGCGGTACATCATACCGTAACAAGGGTGTTCAGAAGCTTCTCGACGCTGTAATTGACTATATGCCTGCTCCCACAGACATTGAGGACGTTAAGGGTATTAACCCCGATACAGAAGAGGAGGAAGTTCGTCTTTCTTCAGACGATGAACCTTTCTCAGCTCTCGCATTCAAAATCGCAACAGACCCCTTTGTAGGAAAGCTTTGTTATTTCCGCGTATACTCAGGTATGGCTATTGCAGGCACAACCGTATACAACTCAACTAAAGGCAAAAATGAGCGTTTAGGTCGTATACTTCAGATGCACGCAAACCACAGACAGGAAATTGATACTTGCTATGCAGGTGATATCGCTGCCGTTGTTGGTGTTAAAAACACTACAACAGGTGACACTCTCTGTGATGAAAACCATCCCATTATCCTTGAATCAATGAACTTCCCCGAACCCGTTATCCGTGTTGCTATCGAGCCCAAAACTCGTGCAGGTCAGGAAAAGATGGGCGTAGCTCTCTCAAAGCTTGCTGAGGAAGATCCCACATTCAAGTTCTACACAGACCAGGAAACAGGTCAGACCATTATTGCAGGTATGGGTGAGCTTCACCTTGAAATCATCGTAGACAGACTTCTCCGTGAATTCAAAGTTGAAGCAAACGTTGGTAATCCCCAGGTTGCATACCGTGAAACAATCACTAAGGAAGCTTCTGTTGATACTAAGTATGCTAAGCAGTCCGGTGGTCACGGTCAGTACGGTCACTGTAAAATGCGTATCGAACCCAACCCCGGCAAAGGCTTCGAATTTGTCAGTGAAGTTGTCGGTGGTGCAATTCCCAAGGAATACATCCCCGCAATCGAAGCAGGTGTCAAGGGTGCTATGCAGAGCGGTGTTCTTGCAGGCTACAATGTTGTTGACGTTAAGTGCGTAGTATTTGACGGTTCATATCACGAAGTTGACTCTTCTGAAATGGCCTTCAAGATGGTAGGTTCAATGGCATTTAAAGAGGCTATGCAGAAGGCAGCTCCCGTTCTTATGGAGCCCATCATGAAAATTTCTGTTATCACACCCGACGAGTATATCGGTGATGTTCTCGGCGATATTACATCCCGCCGCGGTATGATGAGAAAGATGGAGCAGCGTAACGGTGGCGTACAGCAGATTGACGCAACTGTACCTCTTGCATCAATGTTCGGCTATGCAACTGATCTTCGTTCTAAGACACAGGGACGTGGTCAGTATGTAATGGAGCCCGGCTCATATGATCAGGTTCCTAAGTCAATAGCTGATGCTGTTATCGGCAGCAGAGCTAAAAACTAATTAATTTTTCAAAAAACACTTGAAATTAATTATATTTGTGTTACAATAAAATAGAAATCTTTATTTATTAAAGGAGGAAACTTCAAATGGCAAAGGCTAAATTTGAAAGAACCAAACCCCATGTTAACATTGGTACCATCGGTCACGTTGACCACGGTAAGACCACTCTTACAGCTGCTATCACAAAGACTCTTGCTTCAAAGGGTCAGGCAGACTTCATTGATTATGCTAACATCGACAAGGCTCCCGAAGAGAGAGAGCGTGGTATCACAATCAACACATCTCACGTTGAGTACGAAACAGATACACGTCACTATGCACACGTTGACTGCCCCGGTCATGCTGACTACATCAAGAACATGATCACAGGTGCTGCTCAGATGGACGGTGCTATCCTTGTTATCGCTTCTACAGACGGCCCCATGGCTCAGACAAAGGAACATCTCCTTCTTGCTCGTCAGGTTGGCGTTCCCTACATCATCGTATTCATGAACAAGGTTGACCAGGTTGACGACGAAGAGCTTCTTGAACTCGTTGAAATGGAAATCCGTGAGACTCTTAGCGAGTATGAATTCCCCGGCGATGATACACCTATCATCAGAGGTTCTGCTCTTAAGGCTCTTGAAGCAACTTCAGCTGACGATCCTGCTTGTGCTCCTATCTGGGAACTCATGGCAGCTGTTGACAGCTACATTCCCACTCCCGACAGAAAGGCTGACCAGCCCTTCCTTATGCCTGTTGAAGACGTTTTCACAATCACAGGTCGTGGTACTGTTGCTA
>CAZBVV010000077.1:0-8710 GCA_964495345.1 uncultured Eubacteriales bacterium | reverse complement strand
CTTGCGGCAAATCGGAGCGACGAGGGCGTCGCTCCCTACATGGCATATCATTTAATTTCTGCTCAGCTAAATTATTGTTTTCCTCATGACTTTATCGGTTTTGTTGACAACAAATTGTTTTAATGCTATCATAATTTTATCAAACGCAAAGGAGTTGTCTTATGTCCACCTTTACATACAAAGACGATAAATTTTATCTTGACGGTGAAGAATACACCATAATTTCAGGTGCGATGCACTATTTCCGTATTCCCCGTGAATACTGGTACGACCGTCTATTAAAGCTTAAAGAGTGCGGTTTTAATACCGTTGAAACATACACCTGTTGGAATCTTCACGAGCCGCAGGAGGGCGTTTTTGACTTTTCCGGAATGCTCGATTTGGGAGCATATATTGACATCGCAAAGGAACTGGGACTTAACGTGATTCTTCGTCCAGGTCCGTATATATGTGCTGAATGGGAATTCGGCGGTCTGCCTGCATGGCTTCTCACATACAAGGATATGAACATCCGCTGTAACGATGAAACATTTATTTCAAAGGTTGACAGGTACTACAAGGAGCTTCTTAAAATTGCCGTTCCTCGCCTTTGCACCAACGGCGGAAACATCATCATGATGCAGATAGAAAATGAGTACGGTTCTTACGGCAACGACCACGAGTATATGCAGAAAATCGCTGATATTTACATCGAAAACGGTGTTGACTGTCAGCTTTACACCTCCGACGGTGCAACATATTTCATGCTCGGCGGCGGAACTCTGCCCCAATATCCTTGTGTTGCAAATTTCGGCTCAAAGCCTAAAGAGAATTTTAAAGTTCTTGACGATTTCAGACCCAATCAGCCGAGAATGTGCGGAGAGTATTGGTGCGGTTGGTTCGACCATTGGTACGGTGAACATCACACCCGTAACGCAAAAGAGCTTGCAGGACTTTTTAAGGATATGCTTGATGCAGGTGCGTCACTCAATTTCTATATGTTCCACGGCGGTACCAACTTCGGCTTTATGAACGGTGCAAACTACTATGACAAATATGAGCCGACAATCACAAGCTATGACTATAACGCTCTGCTTTCCGAGGCAGGTGATTTAACTCCTGCTTATCATGAGGTACGCAAGGTTATTGAAAAATGGAGTGGCAAAAAGCTTCCTGAACTTACTGTTAAAAATTCAGAGAAAAAGGCTTACGGCAAGGTCGAACTCACAGAAAAATGCGATATTTTTACCGCCGCAAAGCTTCTTGCAAAGCCTGTTCATGCAGCCGCACCTAAATTTATGGAAGATTTAGGACAAAGCTACGGTTTCGTTCTGTATTCAACAGAATTGGAAGGTCCTCGTGAAGATTGGGAACTTAATTTTGATGCAGTCCATGACAGAGCAGTTGTCTTTGTTAACGGAAAATACAAGGGATATGTTGAAAGAACACGCCACAAAGACACTATCCGTATTCCGCTTAAAAAAGGACAGAAAGCAAAGCTGGATATCCTTTGCGAAAATATGGGCAGAGTTAACTACGGCAACAAAATTATGGACAGAAAGGGACTTTCCGGTATTCGCTTTGGCTTGCAGTATCACTTCGGATGGGATATGTATTCTTTACCTATGACCGACCTTTCAGCTCTTGAATATGAGCCGAATACAGGCAAAACAACCGTTGCATCATTCCTTAAAGGTAATCTCAATATTGAGGGTACACCCTGTGACACATTCATAAAGCTTGACGGCTTCCATAAGGGCATAGTTATCGTAAACGGCTTTAATCTTGGCAGATATTATAACGATGCAGGTCCGCAGAAAACACTTTATGTACCCGCCCCAATGCTTAAACAGGGCGATAACGAAGTAATCGTATTCGAAACAGATAAAGCATCAAGAGGATATGTGACATTTACAGACAAACCTAAATTGGGATGATTCTGCTATATCCTAATGATGGCATACCAATCATACGGATTAAATAAAAACCGACAAGCGATGAAAACTTGTCGGTTTTTTTACTTTATAGGAAACTGCATTTACATAATACAAAAAGATTATATGTCCCGCCGATTTACCCTATGTGAATTGTAATAAATAAGCATTAATTGGCTTTAAATTCAGCCGAGTTAGTTCCGACTGTAATAGTGTAAGACTCACCGGATACGACATCGGGACTGCTGAGGATCACAACGGAAAATGAGAGTTCGGGTGCATAGGAGATAATGGTATTGCCGTTTTTATCTTTCAATGTAATATTGGTGCCGGCACTCTGATTACCAACCCCTACGGCAACAACGCCCTGCTCGGAATCGCTGAAGGTTTGTGCCATACCGGAAGCTCCCGTGCCGATAAACGTGCCGCCCGTAATAATACCGCTGATATCATAATCAAGCGTTGCGGTATCTCCCTGTGTGGGTCCGACAACAACGGTATATCCTCCTGAAATGGTTAGCGTACCGTTTGCATCAAGTCCGTCACCTGAAGCATTTACATAGATGTTACCGCCGGAAATAACGATGCTGCCGTCCGATGAGGAAGACATTCCTCCACCAGGTCCTCCCATACCACCGCCGGGACCACCGAACATGCCGTCCCTGCCACCGGTGGTGCCGCTGGAGTCGGTTCCGCCTGCAGCGTTGAGTCCGTCATCATCGGCAACTATTTTAATGTCGCCGCCCTTTACATCAATATGCAGGGCTTCAAGACCTTCGTAACTTTCGGTAATATTGATTGTGCCTGCGGTAATTGTAAGGGTTTCTTCTGCGTGGATTGCATCATCACCTGAGGCAATATCAAATGTTCCGCCGTTTATTGTAACAGAGACATCCGAATGCACCGAATCATCAGCAGAATCAATGTTAAATATTCCGCCGCTAATCAGTATACTGTTTGCAGACTTTAAGCCTTTCATACTTGTACTGCTTTCATCTGTAGTAGTTGTATTGCCGAAAGATTTTCGACCGCCCATAAAGCCGCCAAAGTTATCAGAGGACTCTTTCGAGCCGTTCTTGCTGCCGCCACCGATCAAAAGATCAAAAGTGCCGTTTTCAATCTGCATATAGGCTCCGGCTGATATTCCGTCGCCTTCCGCTTCAATATTAATTGTTCCGTTAGAGATATAAATAAATCCAAGAGATGCATCATCGGTGTTTTCACAATGAATACCGTCTTTCCCGGCATCAATCGTCAGGCTTGTATTTCCTGTTACCCTCACGCTGTCGTTGGCGTCCAAGCCGTGAGATGCACAGTTCACCGTATAAGAACCTCCTGCGAAAACAAGATCATCCTTACAAACAATGCCATGTCCTGCAGGGGAAGTTACCGTAAGTTGTCCTTCACCGTTAAAGGTCAGGTCTTGTTTTGAGAAAATTGCAGCATCAATATTATTGTCATCAATGGCTGTGAAGGTGCCTCCGTTTGCAAAAGTATTGGTCGTTCCTTGTGCCAGAGTTACAAACACCTTATCCGCTTCGAGAATATACATAGCGGCACAGGTCTTGCTTGTAATATTCACGCCATTGAGTACAATCTGCAATTTAGCGGAATCATCGGCATTGACAACAATCATACCGTCATCAAGCGTTCCCGAAATGATGTAGGTTGCTTCTTCTGTAATTGTTACCGTACTGCCGGATATTTTTACACTGTTGGAACTTGCGGTGGCGGAACTGCCGTTCAACTGAATAAGGACACTGTCAGAGTCGCTGTAATCCGCTTTTGCATCACGGGCTGTAAACATATCTTCATCTGCCTGCGAAAAGTCAACATCGACAGGTTCGGCAGTAGTGTTAGTTGTGGCAGTAATATTATCTGTTGTTGCACCGTTACTGCTTGATTCTTCGCAGCCGGCAAGCAGACAGCACACCAAAGAGAAAATCAATAATACAGATATAAATCTCTTCATAAATAACCACTCCTCATTAAAGCTCAGACACCGTAGTTTCCTGCTTGGATACGGTAATTTCAAGATTACCGTTACGGCAACGGAGCTTATCGATCATTTCTTTTTCCAAGGCACTGTCACGAAGTGTAATATTGTATGTGAGTTTGAACATACTACCCATATTCGTGGTCTTAACACGGGCAAGGTCAAAGGAAGTAGTATATGTTTTGAATATGTCATCAAACACACCGGAATAATCCAGATCCTCGGGAATAACAATGGTAATAATTTTGTAGGTTGCTGCATTTTTCTTAGCACCGAAATCCAGACGGTTATACAATATGAACATCACGCACATAACGAGCGTAAACAAAGCTGCAAAACCGAGATATCCCATACCCGCGATAAGTCCGGCACCCATTGCAAGGAATAGCGTGCAAATTTCTTTAGCCGTTCCGGGAACAGAACGGAAACGCACAAGACTGAACGCACCTGCAACGGCAACACCTGCACCAACATTTCCGTTGACCATCATAATAACGATACAAACAACCGAGGGGAGCAAAGCAAGCGTTACAACAAAGCTCTTCGTATAACGGGTGCGATACATATAAGACAACGCCATTACAAGTCCCAATACAAGCGAGCTTCCCAAGCAGAGCATAAAATCTGTCACGCTGATGACAGTAGTAAGATCAGAATCAAATAAACCTCTAAATAAATTTTCAAACATTTTGTGATGCCTCCATCATAGTTGTGTGTGTTTCGCACAACTGCGGAAAAATCAGCGTGCGATATGCCGTTCCGTATTTTGAAAACGACGTTTTGTATATGTGCTCTTCAGAGAGAACACGAGTCATCCACAGTGGGATTCCTCCGGAGCATTTGATCTCCATTAAGACCATTCCTTCGGGAAGAATCGACGTTCCGTACACCTCGGAGCCCAAAGAAAGATCCTCTTGTCGGCAAAGAATTGTGTCGTCAAAGGTCACACGAAAATCCGAACCATCCTTTGAATAAAAGGCTTCTCTCTCATAGGAAAGAAAAACGGTTGGCTGCAGATTTTTGTAATATCCGAGGAAGTAATCTATCTCATCGGATATTTGTGTGTGTTTTTGACAGGGCTGCTTTCCGCCAAGCCATTGAATTGCCTCCCTTTCGGACAGAGAAATACGCCGTTTGTATACCACGTGCTTATATTTCTTTTTTAATTCTACAAAGACCGTACTGCTCGGATCTGTCTGAGAGTAACTGCGGACACGCAGTTTTTCTTTATACATCGGTTTCTCTATTGAACGCCGTATGAGAAGATAAGTGTCGGTATCGTAGTAGATGTTGCGGATTGTAGTACGCCCATATTTATCTAATTTCATATATGGCATTATTGCCGCAAGTACCTTTTGCTTTTGCTCGGCAGTTATCATATATTTCATTTCATAGCGTTTAAATACCGTTTGAAAAGCCACAAAACAAACCCTCCTGTACTTTGATGACATTATTATACAGGAGGAAGATTGAAGTTTGATTGAAATTTATTTTTATGTTTTCGGGAGTCGGACGGTAAAGCATACCTTTCCGTCATAGCAAGATACATCTATTTTTCCGTGATGAGCTTCTGTAATAGCTTTTGCAATCGCAAGACCGAGTCCGTAATGCTTGCCCTCACCATTACGTGCTTCATCTACACGGTAGAAACGTTCAAACAGGTGTGCCATCTGTTCTTGCGGGATAGGCTCTCCGTCATTGATAACCGAGAGCACAGCAACATTTCTGGTCTGTGTGAGGCTTACGAATACCTCTTTGCCGTTTTGACTGTGCTGTATGGCGTTATCAACAAGGGTGGACACGAGCTGGCTCAACTGCGTACTGTTGCCTGAAACCGTAATGCCGTCTGCTATCTGCGAGTGGAGTGTCAAGCCATTGTCAAAGGCAACACTCTCAAAAGGAAGTGTGCCGCCGGCAACCAAACGGCTCAAATCAAGATACTCCGTCTGAGGCTTTACATTCTCTGTTCTTGTAAGCTCCAAGAGTTCTCCAACTAATTTACCCATTCTTTCGTTTTCGTATTGAATATTGGATAGCCACCTGTTGTCGCCAATCTCACGGGATAACAGCTCAGCGTTTGCACTTACCACCGACACGGGTGTTTTCAGTTCATGACCGGCATCGGATATAAACTGCTTTTGCTTTTGATAGCTTTCTTCAAGTGGCGTTACGATCCTTTTTGCCAAATACACAGCAAGGAAATACAGTATAGCGATGGCTACACCGCCAAAGATAAGTGTATATCGGAACAGTGTGTTCATACTTTCACGAACAATCGTATTATCCATAAACGAAACGAGCGTGTATCCGCCCTTGTCCGTCTTATAGTACACCAGGTTGTCGATTGTTCCGCTTTCTTCGGTTTTTTTAATCACCCGCCTTGCTGCCTCTTCCAGTTCGGCATCGGTATAAATGGCGGCGTCATCGTTCTTTATCTCGATGACACTGTTGTCATAAGAAAAGGCAACCGTATAAAAGACGGATACTTTGAATTGATTTGTATCAACATGAGGGGCTCTGTCGGGAGAAGGCTTCATTGGGTTAAAGACACCATCCATAGGCTTTTCCAACATATATTGCTCTGCGTGTTCCTTTAACATTTCCAGATTTGTTGTAGTAACCTCAAAATAACTGGAGCCATAGATTACGCAAAGCGTTCCCACCCAGAGAATAGTTAAAATGCTCATGATTGCGGCAACGATCTTTTTTCTTGACTTTTTAAACATCGTCCCACCTCAATTCGTAGCCGACACCACGCACCGCCTTGATCTCTGTCTTTGCTCCCACAAAAGACAGCTTCTTACGGGTAAAGGACATATATACTTCCACATTGTTATACTCGGCTTCGTTTTCAAAACCCCAGAGCTTGACGGCAAGCTGTTCACGTGTAAGGATTTGTCCTTGATTTGCAATGAGATATTCCAGGATATGGTATTCCTTTTCGCTCAGCCGTACACTTTGTCCGTTAGTAGGGCAGGATAGCAACGATGTATTGGTATCAAGCAAAATATCTCCGTAGGTAAGCGTGCCGTCTGCCGTATTGATGTTTCGTCTGCTGAGAGCACGCAACCGTGCTAACAGTTCTTTTGTCATAAACGGTTTTGTAAGATAATCGTCTGCACCACTGTCAAGACCTGTCACTTTGTCATCAAGCTCCGCTTTTGCCGTCAGCATCAGAATCGGTGTGCGAATTCCATTTTGACGAGTTTTTTTAGCAATTTCATATCCATTCATTCCGGGGAGCATAACATCAAGGATGATAATGTCGTATATATCGCTCAGGGCGGCTGTCAAACCATCGAGCCCGTTAACACAATGATCTACCTCATATTTTTCAAGACGCAGTATTTCACATAAAGCCTGCGCCATTCTTTTTTCATCTTCCACAAGCAAAAGTCGCATATCAACACCACCTCTAATATTGCATTATATATTAAATCGAAGTATCAACCTTTACAAAAGTTAAATTTTCACGGTCAAGCTTGTATAAATCAATTTTACCCCCGTAACAACCGTCAATTTTAAGTGGCTCTGCTATGTAAAAGTAACCTTCGCCAAGACTTGCTATCCCCGTAGAACCGTACGCAAATGTTGAGCCGCATATTTGGCAGTTGCAAACGCCGCTACCCAAATCGGTTAGCTTTAGCACCAATCCCTTTTCACCGACGCCCTTTAAAATTTCTGTTTGCGGCTTTTTTGTGCAGTCGATAAAAAACATCGGATAGTTTGGGAATTGTTCTTTTTTTCCCTTATATACAGCGGCAATCATAACATCTGAAAAACGGTCATATTCCAGATTCTGAATACCATAGGTTGTATTGCCTGTGTAAACAAAATATTTTGCGTTTGGTTTTTCAGGACCGCAGCGGTGCATATTAAGCTGGTTAAGTGGTTTAGCATATTTGTCCCAAGCAGAAATATCGTATTGCAAAATTACTTGATAATCGTTGTTATCCCTTGTGGTATCGCCATAAATACCGTATGCAATATAAAGATATTTTGATGCACCTTTTTCAGTAATCTGCGGTGCAAAGGTTATTCCGTCAATTCCGCTGCATCCGAAATTGTGACCGGGAGCAGTATAATCGTTATATACCTCATTCAAAAATACAGATTTCATAACATCGTCTTTTTCGGCATCCATATCCATACGATTAATCTTATTTGCATCGAAGCTGACAACGTAAAAACCGTCCTTGACTTCTCCCGTATAGCCTATATTTTTTAAAATTCCTTTTCCTATGGCATCGTTCTTAAATTCAAGAGAACCGTATATCTTACCGTCCGAATGATTATATGCTATGCACCCTAAATGCCCGACAAGTCCTTTTACGGACCCTACAACAGCTCCGTTTATATCAGCTTTTATAAGGCAGGTAGTAAATGAACAGTACATATATTTACGCTCAGTGTCAATAGCAATACCTTGCAAATGACTGCCGCTTTGCTCGGCAAATACTGTAATAGATGCAGGGAGTTTTTCCAATATAATATTATCGCTCATAGTTGATTGTATCGACAAATCTGAAAGTTTATCATCTTTCATTTCTATCACCTCAACTAAGTTATACCATTCTTTTGCACAAAGTGCAATATCGTTGGATGTTAACAATATTAAATCATAAAAAAATCCCACTTAACATCTTTGCAGTTAAAAAACTGAAAGTGTCATAGTGGGTTTACATATTTTGAAAAAAGATATAAAAAATGAGTATTCACAGGTCAAATCCGTTATGAATACTCACTATGGTGGAAGAGGGTGGATTCGAACCACCGAAGTCGTTGACAACAGATTTACAGT
>CAZBVV010000076.1:0-8881 GCA_964495345.1 uncultured Eubacteriales bacterium | reverse complement strand
TTTCTTTAATTATACCGATGTCGCCGTTAAAAAGACCGTTGCCCGATTCTCTGCCCTTTTCCCATGTGATATCGTAGTTGTTCTTAATCTGCATAACTTTATCACCAACACGGAAAAGCCTGCCTGCAACCTTACATTCTGCCTTTTTTTCGTCGGGAGGATTTAAAAGATTCTGAAGATGCCTGTTAAGGTTTATTGTGCCGCAGTCACCTTTTCGGGAGGGACAAAGCACCTGTATATCGTGAAGAGGTGAATATCCGTATGCTTTGGGCAATCTTTCAATGCAAAGCCCGGCAACGGTTTGTGCTGCTGAGAGAGGATTCTCACGGCTCATAAAGAAAAAGTCGTTATCGTGTGAATCAATTACAGGTATAATCCCCTCAATTACGCTGTGTGCGTTAGTTACGATAAGGCTCTGCTGTGCCTGACGGAATATCTCCGTAAGTCTTACAACGGGGACAACTCCCGATGCGATAATATCACCCAAAACGTTACCTGCACCTACTGCGGGAAGCTGGTCTGAGTCACCTACGAGAATCACACGGCAACCGAAACGCACGGCATCAAGGAATTTTGAAAACAGAAACACGTCCACCATAGAAACCTCGTCAAGGATGATAACGTCGGCTGAAAGAGGATTTTGTGCATTACGCTTGAATGTGGCTTTGTCACCGTCCGACCATTCAACTTCAAGAAGGCGGTGAATTGTTTTTGCTTCGCACCCTGTAAGCTCACTCATTCGCTTTGCGGCTCTGCCCGTAGGTGCGGCAAGCAGGATATCCATATTTTTACGTTCAAAATAGCTGATTATTCCCTTTACGGTGGTTGTTTTGCCCGTACCCGGTCCGCCTGTAAGCACAAGCAGAGAGCCCGACGCCGCAAGCTTTATGGCATCTCTTTGCATTCCCTCGTATTTAATATTGTTTATTTTTTCGATTTTTGTAATTTCTTCATCATCAACATCCATTTCGGATGCGGAAAATTTCATAAAGAGCTTGATTTTTTCGTCAATTTTTGCCTCTGCATCGTAAACATCGGGAAGTGCAATACAGGATTTTTCACCAAGAAAGAATCTTGCAAGCATTTTGTTTTCAATCATTTCCTCTATTGTGTCTGCGGATTCGTCTTCCGTAACACCGAGAAGCTCACAGCACAGAGGAATAACCTTTTTTTCAGGCAGACAGGTGTGACCGTTATTAAGATTATGCCTTACTATATGGGCAATTCCTGCTCTGAGACGATGCTTGGGCATGGGAGGATTTTCAAGCTCGGTTGCGATTTTTTCCGCACGCTCAAATGAAATAATCTGAGCGTCACCGCATAAAATATAGGGATTCTCCTCTATTATTTCAACGGCGTTTACACCTAATTTTTTAAATATTTTTATACATTCCGATGGAGAAAGTCCGTATTTTTCAAGACCTAAAATAACTGTTCTTACCGCAAACTGTTTTTTAAATTCCGCGGAGATTTTAAGTGCCTTATCCTTTGAAATACCTTTTATAAACGTGAGTCGTTCCGGCTCATTTTCTATAACGTTGAACGTATTATCGCCAAAACGTTCAACTATATGGGTTGCCGTTTTCGGTCCGATACCCTTTATTGCTCCGGAAGAAAGATATTTCAAGAACTGTGCTGCAGTGTCGGGCATATAACGTTCAAAACGCTCAACCTTAAACTGTCTGCCGAAAGAGGGATGCATACCCCACGTGCCCGTAAGTACGACTTTTTCGCCTGCCGTTACCTCGGGCAACTCACCCACGGCAGTAATAAATTCACCGCCGCTTGAAATATCAAGGACAGTAAACGAATTTGCACTGTTTTGAAAAACAACGTCCTCTATAACTCCTGTTATCTGAACGTACTCATTATTCTGCTGCATTTTAACTCCGAATTTGCTAATAATATTTTTGGTGATTATATGAAAGACGATAATAAAAAAGTTGCCGTTGTCGGCACGGGATTTGTAGGAATGAGCTGTGCATACGCTCTGCTTAATCAAAATGCCTGCGACGAGCTTGTACTCGTGGACATTAACGAAGCAAAAGCTAAGGGTGAAGCCATGGATTTAAACCATTCCCTTGCATTCTCCCCTGCCGAAATGAAAATTTATTACGGCAGATACGAGCATTGTGCCGATGCGGATATAATAGTGGTTGCGGCAGGTGTAAACCAAAAAGAGGGGGAATCGAGAATCGACCTGCTAAAACGCAACACTAAGGTGTTTGAAAGCATAATTGAACCCATTGTAAAAACGGGATTTTCGGGAATTTTTCTTATTGCTACCAATCCCGTTGACATTATGACACAGATAACGCTCTATCTTTCGGGATTTGAGCCGAGCCGTGTTATCGGTACGGGTACGAGCCTTGACACCGCAAGATTACGCTATCTTTTAGGGCATTATTTCACCATTTCACCTAAAAACATCCACGCATACGTTATGGGAGAACACGGTGACAGCGAAATGATACCATGGTCACAGGCTATGGTGGGTACAAAGCCGATTTTGTCCGTCTGCAGACGCCATGAGGACTTAAAAATCATCGGCAACGAGGTTAAATTTGCCGCACAGGAAATTATAAAGGCAAAAAATGCAACCTATTACGGCATAGGTATGGCTCTTGTAAGGATAATAAAAGCCATATTGAACAACGAAAACAGCATTATTACCGTTTCCGCTTACCTTAACGGATTTTACGGTGAAAACGATCTGTACGTGGGTGTGCCGTCAATTATAAACAGAAAAGGAATCAGCGACGTGGTTGAGCTTGAGCTTACACCCAACGAGCTTGACAGATTCAAGCGATCATGCGTGTTTTTAAAAGATACGTTTAATAAAATTATTAATGCATAATTCTCAATGTACAATTTACAATGTATAATGTACAATGATTTAATCTAACTTATAATTATATGTTCCTGCTGTTCTGACTTCCTCAATCTTACTGCCGTTATATTGAAGAATGATTTTTGCCGTACTGCCTTTCGGTACGGTAATTTTTATATCTACTGTTGAGTTTTCTTTTTTCCAAAAGACGGCAACTTTACCTTTGGGAGAATCAATAGCAACATTGACTTTTTCAAGAGAACAGTCAAGACAGGGTTTTACGGTAAAAGTCTCGTATCCGTTTGCGATTTCACAAATACCTGCAAAACGGGAATAAAGAGCTTCGTCATATGTTGCAAGAAAATAATGATTTTTGGAACGTGTATCCGTTTCCCAGCTCTCCCATGCAGAATCCGAGCCGTTTTCAATCCAGAATCCCCATGAGGGGTATGTTTTCTGAGTAAGCACTTTAAAAGCTGTGTCTGTATATCCGTAATCAATAAGTACGGGAAGAATGTATTTTGTACCGATACAGCCTGTGTCAAGGTGATAATCACGGCTTACGATATCCTCGTTAAGCTTTTGTGCAACAGATGACCTGTACTCGTGAGGTACGATTCCGAATGCAAGAGGTAAAACGTTGGATGTCTGTCTGTACTCTGAATCTCTTTTTGCCGCCTGCTTCCAGAACGTCGTTTCGTATATACCCTTTACTTTGTTATAAAATTTATCGTTGAATGCGTTGAAGATATTTTTTGCCGCTTCACTGTATTTATCAATATCGGTCAAATTACCTGTAATTTCTGCAAGAGTGCACATATCGGTAAGCATTTTGTAAATGTATGCAGTGCCGCATATTTCAGCACCCTCTGATGCCATGCAATCGCAGGCTTTGTTTTCCTCACCCGACGGAGATACCCAATCAGCAAGACCTTTCGCTCCCCATACCCAGCCGTCAGCTTTGATTTGCTCAATATCTTTAAGAGCAAAATCACGAAGAACGGGGTAAAGCTCCTTTGCAAAAGCAATGTTGCCGCAATAATCGCACAATGCCTTTACGGCAAAAACAAAAACCGTGTTCCAGACAGGTGAATTATCAACTCCCCAATGGGCAGAGGGTACCATAACGGGTACACAGCCGTATTCATCAAAGCAATCAGCCATTGTATCAACGAATGATGCAAGATACGTATTCATATCAAAATTATACATCATTGATTCAAGACCGCAAGAGGCATCTCCCAACCAGCCGTTTTTCTCCCATACAGGTGTATCGGTAGGCTTGCCCTGAAAATTATTAAGGAAAGTCCGTCTTGCAAGAGAGTGTAATGAGTTCACAAGATCATCGGAACACTCAAACTGAGAATGTATATTAACATCGTTTGCAATACGGGAAATGGTTATACCGTCGGCGGTAAGCTCACCGCTGTAATTATCAATCTGAATATATTTAAAGCCTTTGTAGCTGAATTTTGGCTCAAAGGTATATTTTTCGCCGTTACTTATAAATTTATCCTGCTGAATATAGCCGTCAAGCCACCAACCGCCGTCACGACCTTCACCTTTACCGATAAGACGGACAAAACCGTTTTCGTCAAGCTGCTCTGCGTATGTAATTGTAACGCAGGTGTCTTTCGGCTCGTTTATATCGAGAGTAATCCAACCCGTTGTCATTTCCGGTGAAGTAATTATATAACTTTTTCCGATTCTTGTGATTTTTTCAGGCTTCATTGATGCTATACGGCGGATGGGCGGCATATTCTGTCTGCTCAGTTTACCGTCGGGAGCTTCGATTTCCTTAGCAAAAGTCCAACAAAAGGTGTCCGGAGTTCGCCTTGCATCAAAAGTTTCACCAAGATAAATACTGTTTGAAACTGTAGGTCCGTCTTTTGTAACGAACCACGATGTGTCCGTTGAAAATCTTTCGCTGGTTCCGTCGGCATAATTTATAATAATATCAGCAATAAGTTTCGGAGCAGAACGCCATGAAGCCTGTTGCCAATTCCACACTCCGCAGTTTTCGTTAAAAAAGAAATTGCCAAGTTCAACGGTTAATGTGTTTTCACCGTTTTTTACAAAGTCGGAAATATCAAAGACCGAGTATAATACTCTTTTGCTGTATTGGGTGTGTGCAGGATTTAAAACGGAATCATCAGGCAAATACCCGTTTATCTTCATTTCAAAAAGCCCAAGACCGCATATGTAAACGGTAACGTCTTTTACGTCTTTTTCAATAATGAAATTCTTTTTAAAAACAGGTGCAAAACGGTCGTTTACCGTCATGTCCGCACCGATCCATTTACCCAAGAATGAATGTTCCATAATCACAGCTCTTCTCTGTATTTAAACTCATAGCCGTTCTTTTTAAGCTTTGAAATATTATGCATGGATTTTCCAAGACCTTTTGCAACGCATAATGCAGGGTCTTTTGCGATTCTTACGGGCAGACGAGTTGAACTTTCAAGAAAAATATCCATGCCGTAAAGTACCGCACCCTTTCCCGTAAGGACAATTCCGTTTTCAAATATATCCGCTGACAGTTCCGGAGAAATTGAAGAAAGTATTTCCTTTACGCCTGCAAGAACAGCGTCAACATACTCTTTTATCGCCCAATAGACTTCGGTTGAAGTAACCTCAAAATTTATCGGTGCAGATGTTACGATATTTCTGCCCTTTGCCACGAGAGCTATTTCCTCGTTACGGATAACCGCACCGCCTATAGTTCGCTTAATGTAATCCGCAGTAAGATAACCTACCTCAATATCTCTTTCACGGCGAAGATATTTTATAATGCCGCTTGTGTAGGTTTCCGATGCAATTCTGATAGTCTTTGATGCGGCAATACTGCCCATGGTTACAACGGCAATATCTACCGTACCGCCGCCGATATCAATAATCATCGTTCCGTTAGGTTTAGTAAAAGCAACGTCAGCACCAAGTGCCGCCGCATACGGATGCTCCATTATACAAACTCTGCCTGCACCCGACGCATCAAGCACATCAAGTATAGCCTTTTTTTCAAGACTTGTGATATTGGATGGCACACCTACAAGAACGTTTGGCTTTAAAACGCTCAGACTGCATACCTTATTTATAAAATCACTTATCATCTGAATGGTTACGCTTATATCCGACACAACGCCGTCACAGAACGGACGTACAACGCACATTGATGCGGGAGTTCTGCCCGTCATGGCAAAAGCATCCTCACCAAAAGCAATAATCTTGCCTGTGTGGGAATCGCAAGCGACAACAGAAGGACGGGAAAATACAATTCCTTTGCCCTCTACATACGCCGTCATATTTGATGTGCCGATATCAATACCTATACAAAGTCCCGTCATGTTTGTCACCTGCCTTTATACAATAATTTATCAGTTAGTAGTGAGAAGTGAGGAGTGAGGAGTGGAGGAAAAGGCTTCGCCTTTTGAACCATTTAAATCCAAGCCGCTTTGCGGCTTCCACAACTCCTAACTCATCACTCCTAACTCCTAACTGCAATAATTTTGCGGTACGCTAAATTATTGTTTATGCATTATAACCAAGCTCAAAGGCTTTAAGGTTAAGCTCCTTGAATTTAGGCGGTACGGTTTCGGAAATAACCTTTTCCCATACATCCTTATTTATATCCATATATTTTGCAACAACACCCATAAGCACAACGTTAACAGCCTTTGAATTTCCTGCTTCAACGGCAAGAGAAAGTGCGTCAACAGCAGTAACGTCTGCTTTTGCAGAAAGTTTTTCAATAATTGCTTCGGGATACTGTGCCGCACCTATAACTACGGGCATGGGGTCAATCTGCTGAGTATTGACGATAATCTTGCCGCCTTTTTTAAGATAAGGCAGATATCTTGCGGCTTCAAGCTGTTCAAATGCAATAATAAGGTCAGCTTCGCCCTTATCAATGATGGGAGAATTTACCTCATCACCGAATCTGACGTATGTCATAACCGAACCTCCGCGCTGGCTCATTCCGTGAACCTCGGAAACCTTAACGTCATATCCCTCGCTGATAACCGCATTACCCAGCAGACGGCTTGCAAGCAAAGTACCCTGACCGCCTACACCTACAATCATTACGCTGTATGTATTCATATTAGTTTCCTCCGTTCCTTAGTTTTCAATAGCGTCAAATTTACACATCTGTGTACAAACGTTACAGCCCACACACTGCGTAAAGTCAATAACAGCTTTGCCGTCCTTCATGCTGATAGCAGGACAGCCTATTTTCATACACATTTTACAGCTCTTGCACTTATCCGCATTAACTTTAAGAGGCGGATTGTGCTTAACTGTTTTCAGCAGTGCACAGGGACGTCTTGATATAATGAGTGAAGGCTCATCAGCCGCAAGCTCCGAATGGATTGCATCCCTTGTTTCTTTAAGATTATACGGGTCAACAACAGTAACTCTCTTAATACCTATCGCTTTTGCAAGTGCTTCAAGATTAACCGCCGTTGCAGGTTCTCCTTTGATATTTTTACCTGTAGTGGGATTCTGCTGATGACCTGTCATACCTGTGATTGAGTTATCAAGCACGATAACCGTTGATGCACTGTTATTGTATGCTATATCAATAAGACCTGTAATTCCCGAATGAATAAACGTTGAATCACCGATAACGGCAACGCTCTTTTTCGCATTTTCGGGATTTGCTTTATTTCTGCCGTGAAGTGCAGAGATTGAAGCACCCATACATATTACTGTATCTATCATACCAAGAGGCTGAAGCGCTCCGAGAGTATAACAGCCGATATCTCCGCTTACGGTAACGTTCTCCTGTTTAAGAGCATAGAAAAGACCTCTGTGAGGACATCCTGCACAAAGCACGGGGGGTCTGCCGGGAACAGCAGTATCAAGAGTATCAAACTCTTTCTTTTCACCGAGAATAACCGATGCAATCAAGCTTTGTGAATATTCACCCTGTAAAGTAAAAACATCTTTACCCTTAACCTTGATACCAAGCTGTTTACAATGGTTTTCAATAAAGGGGTCAAGCTCTTCGATAACGTATATTTCATCGCAATTTGATGCAAAATCAACAATCAGCTTTTCGGGAAGAGGATAAACACAGCCTAATTTAAGATAAGATGCGTTTTCGCCCAATGCTTCCTTTGCGTAGTTATAGCAGATGCCTGCGGTGATAACGCCGATTTTTTTGCTGTAATATTCAACTGTATTAAGGGGTGACGATTCTGCGTATTCAACCTGTGAAAGCACACGGTTTTCCACAACAACGTGTTTGGGTACGGAATAAGCCGGCATCATAACGTACTTTGCAGGGTCTTTTTTGTACTCTTTAAGAAGGACGTTTACTCTTTCGGAAATCTCTGCAAGCCCTCTTGAATGTGAAACTCTTGTTGTAAGACGGAGAATTACGGGGGTGTCAAACTTTTCGGAAAGCTCAAACGCCGTTTTTGTGTATTCAAGACATTCCTTTGAATCGGCAGGCTCAATCATCATAACCTTTGATGCCATTGCGTAATGCCTTGAATCCTGCTCGTTCTGTGATGAGGGCATACCCGGGTCATCGGCAACGGCAAGAACCATACCGCCGTTGATGCCCGTATAAGATGCTGTGAACAGAGGGTCAGCCGCAACGTTAAGACCTACGTGCTTCATAGCACAGAAGCTTCTTGCACCTGCAATAGCCGCACCCACGGCAACCTCGCAAGCTACCTTTTCATTGGGAGCCCACTCCGAATACATTTCATCATATGTAGCAGCTATCTCGGTAATCTCCGTACTTGGTGTGCCGGGATAACTTGAAATAACGTTGCAACCTGCCTCGTAAAGACCTCTTGCAACGGCTTCATTACCTAATAAAAGCTTTTTAGCCATATTTAAACCTCCAAATTTTTAATGCACAATGCATAATGCATAATTTCTATGCAACATTATCAGTATAATCAATCACGGCAATTTCTGTCATAAGCTTGCTTACAGAACAAGGAACATTTTTAATAATAACAATGCATTTTTTCAAATCAACAAAATGAGTAGTTGTACTGTTAATCATTTCATTTTTACAATCAAAACATTTCAAAA
>CAZBVV010000075.1:0-8885 GCA_964495345.1 uncultured Eubacteriales bacterium | reverse complement strand
TAAATTATTGTTTATAACACAAAAAAAACGGGAGCAACTTAATGCTCCCGCAAGGAAATGGACTATATATCAAGCCCTTTCGGGCATTGTTGTTATATGTAAAGCCCGTTGGGGGCGTTGTTGTTATATGTAAAGCCTTTTCAGGCGTTGTTTTTGAAAAAGTCGGAGAGCCGATTACTCACCCATCTTGTTGTAGATGCTTGAAAGTTCAATAGCTTTCCAGAGCTTCTTCCATGAAAAGAGCTTTGCTTCTTCCATTTCCTTGAGTAACTTCTTTTCGTAGTTACGCATCTCTACTGACATTATTTCTCATCTCCTTTTTCTCTTGATTACATCAATTATTATACTCATTTTTTTGATTTTGTCAAGTCATAATGCACAAAGCATTCAAAATAAATTTGTGCAAATGTTACAAATCAGGAGATTAAATTTTAATATCAACTTTAACAGGATTTATTTACGCAAAGATTTTCTTTTGTGCATTTATAACAAATAAGCCACTTTATTTTACAGCACAATGACGAATCTACTCACTTTTTACAATTTTCATCAAAAAAAGTTTGTGAATGTTTTTTTAAGATTTTTTTGGAATTATTGCCAGCATATCACCGGGAACAGGCACAGAAAAATGCATATTCTTGCCGTTAACGGGGTGTACAAAATCAATTTCCCCACAATGAAGTGCCGCCCTTGCTATTCTTGTGTCACAACTGCCGTACATATCATCACCGCAAAGAGGTGTACCCATTGATGCAAAATGCACACGAATCTGATGGGTTCTGCCTGTTTCAAGGTGAATCTTCAAAAGTGAGCATTTGCCGTTTGTTGCAAGAGCCTCCCAATGAGTGACTGCAACATCACCCGTTTCACCTACAGCACGCAAAGTTTTCTTCGGGTCGGGACGGTAAATAGGCTTGTTGACAGTACCCTTACCGTGATATTCTCCGCCTGCAACGGCATAGTATGTTTTTTGATATCTGCCGGAAAGTTTTGACGCAGAAAGCTTATTGAGTGCTACAAGAACAAGTCCTGATGTGCTTTTGTCCAATCTGCCGACTGCACGGAATGTGACGTTTTTATTTTTTCTTTTAAAATACGCAGCAACGGCATTTGCAAGAGTATCACCCTGATGATTATGGGTAGGGTGCATAGCAAGTCCTGCCGGTTTGTTGATTAGTAAAACATCATCATCCTCATAAACAATATCAATGGGATAATCAATAGGCTCAATCTGACTTGCATCCTCGGGAATATTCACCGCAAGCACATCACCTGTGTGAAGAATGTCGATAGTGCGTGTGTGTTCGCCGTTCAAAGTGATGCCCTTATCCACCCTTTTAAGTGAATTAACAAGTCGTGCGGACAATTTTGCACACCCTCGAAGATAAACATTCACTCTTTTACCGTTGTATGATTCATCAATAATAAATTCAATATGACGCATAAAAACCTCTTAAACAATAATTTAATTCATAATTCAAAATGCATAATGCATAATTAATTTAAATTAAAAATTGTGCGTAACGCTTGGATTTTTGGTATTATAATGGTTCAAAAGGCGAAGCCTTTTCCTCAATTATGAATTATGCATTATACATTATGCATTAATAAATTATTGTTTATCATATTTATTAAAAAAGTGCCGCATAAAAACACGGCACCTTATTTTGATTTAAACCTTAACGCTCCAGCCTTCGGGACCTTCAATTTTACCCCACTGAATACCTGTAAGAGTATCATAGAGCTTCTGTGAAACCTGACCGATTTCACCGTTATTGATAGTCATTACCTTGTCGCCCCATTTAAGCTCACCGATAGGAGAAATAACAGCCGCAGTGCCGCTGCCGAAAGCCTCAAGAAGCCTGCCCTCGTCATAAGCCTGAGCAATCTCGTCAATGGAAATACGACGCTCTGAAACATTAAGTCCCCATGATTTAAGAATTTCAAGACAAGACATTCTTGTGATACCGCCGAGAATACTGCCCTGGAGATTGGGTGTTACAACCTCGCCGTCAAGCACGAAAAATACATTCATCGTGCCCACTTCTTCAACATACTTTCTCTCAACACCGTCAAGCCAGAGTACCTGTGTATAGCCTGCCTTGCTTGCTTCGTCCTGTGCTTTGAGAGATGCAGCATAGTTACCGCCTGTTTTTGTAAAGCCCATACCGCCCTTTACTGCACGGACATAATTAGTTTCAACATAAATCTTAACAGGGTTGAGTCCCTCGGGATAATATGCACCAACGGGTGAAAGAATAACCATAAACAGCAAGTGCTTTGCAGGATGAACTCCTACATGAGCATCTGTTGCAAAAATAAAGGGTCTGATGTAAAGTGATGTGCCGTCAGCAGAGGGAATCCAGTCCTCATCAACCTTAACAAGCTCTTTGATAGCTTCAACTGCAAACTCCTCATCAATAGCGGGTATGCAAAGACGGTCATTTGAAAGATTAAGCCTTGCCATGTTTTTATCGGGTCTGAAAAGACGGATTTCGCCATCAGCACAACGGTATGCTTTAAGTCCTTCAAAAACCTCCTGACCGTAGTGCAGACACATAGCCGCAGGGTCGAGCTCAACAGGTCCGTAGGGGATGATTCTTGCATCGTGCCATCCCTGACCTTCATCATAATTCATTACAAACATATGGTCGGTATAATAGTTGCCGAAACCGAGTTTGCTCTCGTCTGTGGGACGAACTTTAGGATTTTTTGTGCGTTCAATTTTTATTTCCATGGAAAATACTTCCTCTCTTTAAAAATCTTGTTTATCAATATCTGCGCTTCATAAGGAAGAACACTACGATAGATACAATTATAATCAACGTTGATGCTGACAGTATAATAAACACCATAACCGTGGATGAACTGTCATCCTTAACAACGGAATTTGTATCAGCAACGGCAGTTGTTGTAACTCCCGAACCGATAATATCATTTGACACATTCGTACCCACATCATATGTAGTAACCTCTGATGTTGCAGACTCTGTTGTTCCGACAGATGTTGAGGGCTTTGTTGAAACAGATGGAACACCCACCGCCTGAGTTGCCGATTCTGCAGTAGTATCATCAGCAATAATAATATTGGGAGATGTTACAGGCTCTGTTGCGGTGTTTGAACCGTCAGACGTACCAAGACCGCCTCCGATTGCATCCGTAATCATACCGATACCGCTGTTGAAAGCATCTGTGATAAGCCCTCCGATTCCGCTGAGAGAATCCATAATTGAACTGTCGCCCATAAGACCGGAAACAAGAGAACCAATATCAACACTATCGGTAATACTGCCTAAATCTATACTGTCAAGTCCGAAACTGCCGAGTATTGAATCAAGCTCCGACTGTACGGCATCCTGTTCTTCTTCGGTATCTGCAGATTCATAGTCGTCTACAGCACCATTAATATAATTTTCAATAGCGTCCTGTACAGTTTCCGCAAAAGCAGTAGATACAGTAGTAAACATAAATATCAACATCAAAACTAAAGCAGAAACAACCTTTACTGCGTTTCTTTTCATTTTATCCTCACCTTAACAATATTTCTGTAAATAACATTTTACATCAACAAGAGTAAAATGTCAAATAAATATTGCATTTTTAGGGAAGATAATGAAATAAAAATATGGTAAACAATAATTTAATTCATAATTCAAAATGCATAATGCATAATTAATTTAAATTAAAAATTGTGCGTAACGCTTGGATTTTTGGTATTATAATGGTTCAAAAGGCGAAGCCTTTTCCTCAATTATGAATTATGCATTATACATTATGCATTAATAAATTATTGTTTACCCTTCTGCCAGACCTGTTGTTAAAATCCCGATATTATCCCTGTAAATCTTATCAAACTGTGAAATCGGCAGAGGATTTACTCCTTTACCTGCTTCTATCGTATATCCGGGCAGGTTGTAAGCTTGTATAAACCAATCCTTATATCCTGCATAGGATGAAAATTCAGGTGTAATCTCCAACGGGTATCCGCTGACACGGCTCATCTCCTCACCTATTTCCAACGCTCTCGGCGGATCATAATCCATAAATTTCCAATATATAATCTCACCTTGGGTATGATAAGCAAGAATCAGCTTAAAGCTATGGGATTGAGTAAAATCAAACATTGTTCGGCTTTCGGGGGCAGACAAAGGAGCCGTACCCACAAAATCCCTGGGGGCAGGCGAAACAAATCCCTGAGCATATTTAAGTTCCATAGCTCTTTCCCATTCAGCCGGATAATTAAGGTTTAAATCAGTACCGGAGATGTTTGCTTTCCATCCTTGAGGAAAACGGATGTTGGGATAATGCTCAGATATATTACGTGCCCTGTCGTAATAATCTCCTGATTGGAGTGAACCTGTAGCTAAATCAATGCCGTCCGGATTTACAAGAGGTACTGTATAAAGTGTTGTTCGTTCATAAAGCTGTTTTGCACTTTTAGTATCAATGGCTTTATCATTTGCATACGCAAATGCGTACTCCTCCACAAATTTCAAAAGCACGGGAACAGTTATCCATTCGTTGGCATGATGTGCAGCGTTATAGCCTATTTCCCGTACTCCTCTTCCCTGCTTTATGCAATAAATATCCTTACCCATAACGCTTTTGCCGATAACACTCACCTGCAAAAACGGATATCTTACACTCAACCCCTCAACAACCAGCCTTACAAGGTCTGAGGAATAGGGAATATCCGTGGGTACTACATTATAACCGAACGGGATATTAATTATCTGACCAATCTGCAAAAAATCGGAATTTATATCAGGATTTGCAAGACGGATTGCTTCAACGGTAGTGCCGTATTTGTTTGCAAGCATCCAATAGGTATCGCCTCTTCTTAACGTATATCTGAAATATCCTTTTATGTATTTTTCCAGCAGTCGCCATGTAACAGGTCCCACAACACCATCAGGACGGATTCTGTTTGCAGACTGAAAATTTATTACCGCAGATTGAGTTCTGTTGCCGAAGATTCCGTCAAGCAAACCTGAATAGAATCCCGACCTTTTAAGTGCAAGCTGAAGCATTGATACCAAAGAACCGGTGCTGCCTTTACGCAAAGTTTCCATAAAATCACCTTTTAAAGCACGTTTTAATTCACACATAGTAAAAAATGTCTAAAAACTGTTGACAATATTTAAAATGCGTGTTATAAATTATATGTAGTTATTACTGATAAATTAACAATTTTATCGTGATCATTTCTATTGTTTTTCATAATATACTCCTTCAAAAGAAAACAAAGACCCATTATTCGGTCTTTGTTTTCTTTTTTTCTCATTTTACAGTCATATTAAGGCATAATAATTAATGAAAATATTTTCGGAGGATTTTATTATGTGCGGAATCATTGGCTACACCGGCTACAGAAGTGCAGAAAATATTATTATTGAATCACTGCACACACTCGAATACAGAGGATATGACTCGGCAGGTATGTCTGTTTTTACAAAAGACGGCATATGCACATTAAAAACACGGGGCAGAGTTGAAGAACTTGAAAAAAAAGCAAAAAACAGTTTAATCAGCGATGCAAAATGCGGAATCGGTCATACACGTTGGGCAACACACGGCAAGCCTGACGAAGTGAATGCTCATCCTCACGGCACAGATAATCTTATGCTTGTACACAACGGAATTATTGAAAACAACAAAGAGCTTAAAAGGGTTCTTATTGAAGACGGATGTAAGTTTTATTCGGCAACGGATACCGAGGTTATAGCTCATTTGCTTGATAAAAATTATATACGGTACAAAGACAAGTTAAAAGCAATCAACGAAACCGCAAAATTGCTCAAAGGCTCTTATGCATTGAGTATCATTTTTCTTGACGAACCGGGTGTGGTTTACGGAGTAAAAAAAGACAGTCCCCTGCTCATTGGCGTGGGGAAAGGAGAGAATTTTATTGCATCCGACATATCTGCGTTTATTTCTCATACAAAAAAATATCTTCGTGCCGATGACGGAGAAACAATCAGAATTACAAGTGACAGCGTAAGTGTTTACAGTCCGAACGGTGAAAATATAAAAAAAGAACCTCAAACGGCTCAATGGAGCGATAAAGATGCAGATAAAGCAGGATTCAGCCATTATATGCTTAAAGAAATTTTTGAAGAACCGAAAGTCCTGCTAAAGACTCTTGATACACTTACAAAGGATTCTCTTCCATGTTTTTCTGACATGACCGACGACACATTTTTTGAAAATATAAACAAAATTCACATTGTTGCCTGCGGAACAGCCATGCATTCGGGTCTTTTGGGCAAGTATTTTATAGAAAAATATGCTAAAATACACACAAGCGTTGAAATTGCAAGCGAATTCCGCTACGGCAATTCAGTTCTTAACCAAAATGATTTGGTTATTATCATATCACAATCAGGCGAAACGGCAGATTCCCTTGCCGCATTACGGCTTGTAAACAAAATGAAACTGCGTACACTCTCTGTAGTCAACACAGAAAACTCTACCATAGCAAGAGAATCGGAACGGGTTATTATCACGCAGGCAGGTCCCGAAATTGCAGTTGCCTCCACAAAAGCATTCAGCGTGCAAACACTTGTTATGATGCTCCTCGCATTAAAGCTATCAAAAGAAGACAAATCATTTATCCGTGAAAAAATCAGCAATCTGTACACAACAGTTACAACCTCTCTGCACAGAGTAATTACAGATACCCAAACAATCAAAGATGCGGCAAAAGTACTTGCAAAGCATAGAAATCTGTTTTTTATCGGAAGAGGATTCGACAATTATCTGGGCACGGAAGGCTCATTAAAGCTTAAAGAAATATCATACATTCACTCGGAAGCTTACGCTGCAGGAGAACTGAAACACGGTACTATATCGCTGATTGAAAACGGTACTCCCGTGATTGCCCTTGCCACAGACGAAGCATATTGCGAAAAAATGAGCAGTAATATTGAAGAGGTTAAATCAAGAGGGGGATATATCATATCCGTATGCAGTAAAAACTGCAACAAAATCAAAGATGCATCCCATATTTGCATAACCGTTCCCGATGATGATATATTTACAAGACCGCTGACCACCGCCGCCGTATTGCAACTGCTTGCATATTATACAGCTTTGCATCTTGGCAGGGATATAGATAAACCGAGAAATTTGGCTAAATCGGTAACGGTGGAGTAAACAATAATTTAGCGTAGCAGAAATTAAATGATATGCCATGTAGGGAGCGACGCCCTCGTCGCTCCGATTTGCCAAAGGCAAATAACGGTGGAACACCGTTTTGTTTGCAAAATTTTTTATATTAAAATGCCTCACGGCATTGTGCTACGCACACGGAGCGACGAGGGCGTCGCTCCCTACGATTATCACTTTGATATTCCGCTAAATTATTGTTTACGTCAGCTCCGCCTTTTTCATTTTAAACACCATTCTCAATATTCCTTTTAAAAATTTAGGGCTGTCAACAACAAGAATCTTCATGTTTGCTCCTCCAATCAGCATTTTGTTATAATAACACCGGCAACAACCAAAACCGCCGCTAAAATCACGAGCATCCATTTTGCAGGAAAAATATTTACAAGCACAATACCGATACCCAAAAAGATTAAAACAATGCCGTAAGTGTTGCTCTTGTGGCCTTTCGGTCGTCTTCTGTTCATAAAATACCTCCCCGTAAATGAATGTTCATTACATTATACGGGGAGATGTAAATTTTAGTGCCTGTACTGATTATTTAAAAGATCAAGCAATATTAAGCGGACAATATTTTCTCATTAGATTATCTGTCTTTTTGTTCTTATTAATCTTTCCTTGCATAAAAGACCAATTTTGGCTTTCTTAACTTAATAATATTGCTTTTGATACAGTCTCTTTTTTGTCAGTACAACTCATTTTAGAACCAATATAGTTCGGACAATCATTCAAGCAACAGCTTGATAAATTCTTATTTATCAAAAAGATTTAATTTAAGCTTTTATCTTATTTTATTTCTGCCTCGTAAATGCCAATACTCTCTCTGCCTCTGATGTTATCTGACACATTTCGGGCATTAAAATACAATCTTAATTTGTTATCGTGATATGTAAGAGAACAAGCATAAACATACTGTGCCATCCAATGATTTTCACCACACTTCTGAGGTATTAAAAATGGCTTTACAAACTCAAAGCTGATGCCGTCATCAGACTTCAGAAGCATAATGGCAGAATGACTTTTACCGCCTTCTTCAAAAATTCCGTTTTGCAATCCGATATAACAGTCAGCCAATTTATACACCTTTAAGCAACCTGAACAAAGATTAAGATATTGTTTATCTTTGTCGGGACTTATTATAGGTGTTTCCCTTGAAATATAACCGTTTGCAATGCTCTTACTTTCTGCCAAACTGATATGTGTCGGCTCACAGAATCCGCAATCTTTAATAAAAGTCTGACCACAGGAATAATATATCCGATAGCCGTTTTCAATTTTCATCAGAAACGGATTGGAAATAGCAATTCCCCTCTCATCTTCTTCAAAATCGCGCGTTTTACCGATTATAGGATAGGGTTCGCTCCAGTCAACAAGATTCTCGGACTCTGTACAGTAAATTTCCGATTTCCATTCAGCTCCGATAAGACTGAAAAGATTAAAGATAACAGGTCTTGTTCTCTCATAAAAAAGATAATATTTCCCGTCAATACAGTTGATATTCGGACGCATAGCACGATTGACTATTCTGCCCTTGTTTTTAAAATTTATTCCGTCGGTGCTTTCATATCGGTATACACCAAAAAATGTATGACAGAACAAATGCCATTTTCTGTCATGCGAATCCGAAGGCGTTAATACACTGGGATCAGCAATAACAAAACTATTCCTCGGATTTTTTAACACAGGATTTTTCTCGTAGAGCTTAAATTCAATGTTAT
>CAZBVV010000074.1:0-8916 GCA_964495345.1 uncultured Eubacteriales bacterium | reverse complement strand
ACGAGGGCGTCGCTCCCTACAATTATATCATCAACATTGTGCTAAATTATTGTTTAACTGTTTTCGCTATTATTTGCTTGTTTCAGCTTGCAGGGCATGGAGATAGACTAACAAAAAACGGTCGCCTATGCATACGGCGACCGTTTTATTGTAAAGTTAATTAAAAAAGTCCGTTAAAAAGATTTAAAAACCATTCCATGATGCTTCTGATGAAAACGATAAGTGATGCAAAAAGGTTTGACTGCTCTTCTTTCATTGAGAGATAAGCCTTAATTGTTACATCCTCGTCAATTTCAGATATGGTGTAGATGCCGTGAACATCAGGTTCAACAACAACCATGTTAACCTCAACGATTACGAATACATCTGAATAACCTTCGTCAACCTCAACATAAAACTTAAATTCTTCGCCGGGCATTACATACCAGTCATAACCATTAGCCGGAACAATGGTTATGTTTGAATCTTCGGTAATGTTTTCAACATAATAGGTCTGATATTCGCTTGCTGCAGCAACAGAAACAGCCAAAACTGAAAATGCAAGGAGCATCGCAAGGAATACGGAAACAAATTTTTTCATTGTTTTATACCTCCAATATTTAATTTGGTTATATTATACATGATATGATTTTGCAAATCAATACCTAAATGGAAAATGAGTTGAAAAAAATTACCGGAGATTGCTCTCCGGTAAAATCTTATTGTTTCATTCGTTCAGTTAACATATCTGATGCAGGAGAATTTTGCCTTCATTTTGCAATATCAAACGCTCTGCTCTCTCTGATGATGTTTACTTTGATCTGACCCGGATATTCAAGCTCGTCCTCGATTTTTGCAACTATATTACGAGCTATAATAATCATCTGGTCATCGGAAACGATTTCGGGTTTAACCATTATACGTACTTCGCGACCTGCCTGGATTGCAAATGATTTTTCAACACCTTCAAATGAGGTTGCAATCTCTTCAAGTTTTTCAAGACGTTTGATATAGCTTTGAACATTCTCACGTCTTGCACCGGGGCGTGATGCGGAAATTGCATCGGCTGCCTGTACAAGGCAAGCAACAATGGTTTTTGCTTCAACATCGCCGTGGTGAGCGTGAATAGCATGTACAACAGCATCGTTTTCTCTGTATTTTTTTGCATATTCAACACCCAACTGAATGTGTGTGCCTTCCTGCTGGTGGTCAAGAGCCTTACCGATATCATGAAGCAAACCTGCACGTTTTGCCAATTTGACATCTGCTCCGATTTCTGCCGCCATAAGACCTGCGATGTAAGAAACCTCAAGTGAGTGATTAAGAACGTTCTGACCGTAGCTTGTACGGTATTTCAATCTGCCTAAGAGCTTGACAAGCTCGCCGTGAACACCGTTTACGCCGGATTCAATAAGGGCACGTTCACCTGCCTGCTTAATGGTTTGTTCAACGTCTCTTTTGGCTTTTTCGTACATTTCCTCAATGCGGGCGGGATGTATTCTGCCGTCAGAAATAAGTTTTTCGATGGTAAGCCTTGCAACCTCTCTTCTGATGGGGTCAAAGCTTGAAACCGTGATAGCTTCGGGAGTATCGTCAATAATAAGGTCAACACCCGTGATTGTTTCAAGGGTTTTGATGTTTCTGCCCTCGCGTCCGATGATTCTGCCTTTCATTTCATCGTTAGGCAGATCAACTGTTGTGACTGTTGTTTCTGCTGTGTGGTCAGCGGCACATCTCTGGATTGCTGCAGTTATAATTTCTCTGGCAAGAGTATCTGCCTCGTCCTTTGTCTGCTGTTCAATTTCCATAATTTTGAGAGCTTTTTCGTGTGTCAACTCACCCTCAAGCAACTGAATAAGGTATTCTTTTGCCTGTTCTCTTGTAAAGCCTGAAATTTTTTCCAGCATATCGAACTGACTTTTTTTGAGAGCTTCGATTTCTGCAAGTTTTTCCTCGGCTTCTTTTGTTTTTTTAGCAAGCTGTTCCTCTTTGTATTCAAGGTTGCTTGCCTTTTTCTCAAGATTTTCTTCTTTTTGAACAAGTCTGCGTTCTTGCTTCTGGACTTCGTTTCTGCGTTCTCTGATTTCTCTTTCGAGGTCGGTACGCTGTTTATGTATCTCATCCTTTGCTTCAAGAATAGCTTCTTTCTTTTTGGATTCTGCTTCGGAAACAGCCGAACTTATAATTCTGTTTGCTTCTTCCGTTGCTGAACCTATCGCTGCTTCTGCAACCTTTTTTCTGTGAGCGACGCCAAGGAAAAAACCTACTACGCCGAAAAGTATTGCCGCCGCAACAATAAGCCCAATAGCTAAACCAACATTCATTTTTACACCTCCGTGGAATTTATAGGTATCTGAAGATAACTGACCGTGCGGTCAAGATAAAAATCAGAAAAACAATGCAATAAAGAAATATTACCGCATTATCTCTTTTATTTTATAACTTTATATATATAAAGTCAAGGGTTTTTGTTTCATTAAATGAAATTTTGTTATGCGTTGTTACCTTGCTGTATGCTTTCTCTGTCAAGCATGGCGGCAAGAGAATTGATAACGTCTTTTTTGTTTGCACTCCAGAGAGGTGCAATAAGTTTTTTCTTATCACCGTCACCTGTAAGGCGGTGAATCACCACATTTTTCGGAATGACGGTAAGCATTCGGCATACGACGGATAAATACTCATCTTTTGTAAGAACGTTAAACTTGCCGTTTTCAAAATCTTTTGCCAAATCGGTATTTTTAAGAACATGAAGCAGTTGCAGTTTTATGCCCCAGATTCCGCAGCTACAGGCATATTTTACGGAGATTTCCATGTCCTGCACGGTTTCATTGGGCAGTCCCAAAATAATGTGAGCAATAACTTTGATATCCGCATTGTTTAATAATTTTACAGCATGGTCGAACACGCAATTATCATACCCTCTGCGGATATATTCGGCAGAGCTTTTAATGGCTGTCTGAAAACCCAATTCCACCCACACGGGCTTGATTTTATTTAACTCTTTAAGCAAATCAACAACTTCATCATTTATGCAATCGGGTCTTGTTGCGATGGAAAGCACGTCAATATCCGGATGTTTAATGGCTTCGGTAAAGATTGTTTTAAGATAGGAAACAGGTGCATAAGTGTTTGTATAGCTTTGAAAATAGGCAATATATCTGCCGCTTTTATTTTTATGAGCTACACGCAATTTTGCTTTTTCAATCTGTGCGTAAATGTCACCGCAAGGCTTCTGTGCAAAGTCACCTGAACCGTCTTCGGAGCAGAAAATACAGCCCTTTAAACCGATTTTTCCGTCACGGTTGGGACAGGTCATGCCCGCATCAAGTGCTATTTTGTACAGTTTATGCCCGAAAGTTTCTTTGCAATAGTCGTTAAGGGAGTAGTAATGTTTCATAACAGCTCCCTGTAATACAATCCGCCTGTTTTCTTGCCGCTGATAGAGGATTTTGCTTTGTATGCGGCGAGAATTTTTTTGCAGTATTCAGGCTTTTCCACGGTGAAATACAATGTTTCAAAATCAATGTTTTTTATTGCTTTATCACCGATGTACAACGGCACGGAGTTTAAAAGTGACGAGTATTTTCTGTCGGAGCAGATAATGTAAAAATCCGTATTTATTCTGTCGGTAATTTTCGTCAGACCTTTACATTCACCACAGCCGTTTTTTCCTTGTGACGGGCAGGCACGAAAATGCATAAGCGGAATATAGCCGTAAGTAATAATTCCTTTCGGCTTTGCTGTTTGCATCTGTTCGATTGCCGTAATATTCAGTTCGGGCGAAACCGTAATATCTGTTGCACCCATTTTTACATATTCCTCGAAAGCTATGCTGTTAAGCACATTGAGTCCGTGACCGCCGTGAACTGTAAATCCTTGTTTTTTTGCGGCGGCAAGAGTGCCTATATTGTCTGCAATTATATGAGTAACGCCTGATTCTTTGATTTTTACAAGGGATGAAAGAAGTTGCTCCTCGTCTTTACGAAACAGGAGAGAGGGAAGCTGTGCAACAAGCTTTTTGCCGTAAAGCGTAACGGAATCGGGATGTTTTATTATTTCGGATACGGGTAATATGATTTGCTCTGCCGCTTCATCATCAAATGCTTGTGAGAATCGAGCAAAACGAAGTCTGAATTTTGTTTGGGATGAATTGTTGTGATTTGGATTTGAATTCTGACTCGTTTCAATAAATTCTTTGGGATTAACGGCAGAACGCATATCATAAAGCTTTTCCAATGCATCTCTTCGCATGGCGTTCATTTGTGATGCGGAAAGGGAAACGGCATCTGCTATGTCAAAAGTCAGCTTGTCCGTATAAAAAATTGTTCCGCCTGTTTTGGAAAGTGATTTTGAGGCATAGCTTTCATCAAGGGGCTTGTTAATGGCAGGTGATGCCCCAGACGATGTGATTGATACTGTGTTTTCGCCGTCTGATGCGGTTAATTCTGTAGTATTTAAATCCGTTTTTAAATGGAACGAAACAGGAATTTTTTGAATTTCATCTTTATATAAAAGAGCTAAATCTTTCAGTATGGGAGCCGCCGCAACCACATCTTCCTTTTGCCTGTAACCGAACATATCAAGTGTGCGATTGCCTGTAAAATAGCCGTCTGTAAAGCCGCTTCTTGAAAAAACAGCTTTGAGCTTCTGTGCATCATAGGGCAGATTGTTGATTGCATTTTTTACTGCTGTTACTGCCGCCGCAACATATTCGGGACGTTTCATCCTGCCCTCAATTTTAAATGAGTCAACACCTATGGCTTTTAATTCTTCGATATGGGGAAGCAAGGATAAATCCTTTAATGACAGTGCATATTCTCTGCCGTTGCATTTAAAATTCAAGCGGCACGGCTGTGCACATTTACCTCTGTTACCGCTTCTTGCACCTATCATGGATGACAATAAACAAGTTCCCGACACACTCATACAAAGTGCACCGTGTACGAAAACTTCTATTTCGGCGTTGACATTTTCTTTTATTTGCTTTATTTCGGCGGCTGTCAGCTCTCTTGCAAGGACAATTCGTTCAAAGCCAAGCTTTTCAGCCTGTTTTGCACCTTCAAGATTATGAATCGTCATCTGTGTGGACGCATGAAGCTTCATTTCGGGACAATGTTCTTTCCAAAGACGGGCAACGGCTAAATCCTGTATAATTACGGCATCTGCACCGCTTTGTGCAATATTTTTGATTTCGTTCGTAACGTCGGCAAGCTCTTTATCGGTGATAAGAGTATTCATTGTTACATAAACCTTTACTCCTCGGGCGTGACAATATCTGACGGCTTCATACAAAGCCGCCCTGTCAAAGTTTGTTGCATTATTTCTTGCGTTGAATTGCTCCGTACCCAGATAAACTGCATCGGCTCCGCATCTTACGGCGGCAATCAACTGCTCTTTTCCGCCTGCAGGTGCAAGAATTTCACATTTGTTCATTCTTCGTTATTCCTTATAATGTTTTTGATGTTTTTTTCCACTTTGGTTCTCGGAAGCATTATTTCGTGACCGCAACCTGCACATTTGATTTTAAAATCCATACCCACACGCAATACTTTAAATTGCTTATTGCCGCAAGGATGCTGTTTTTTCATATCAAGAATATCTCCGACTCTGATGTCCATAGTCAATACCTCCGTTTTTCAATATGATAACATAAAAAAATGATTTTTGGAACAATTTTAGTATAAAAATCTTTAACAGATAATATTAATTTATTACGGTAAATTTTTAATACGGTAGAAAGGAAGGTCGGTATGAAGAGTTACAGGCCTGAGGGCAGAATAATATATAACAAAATGGCAGGAAACGCCGTATATTCGGCATCTTCGCTTTACGAGGCTATGGCTAAGGGCACAATTCTTGAATCAAGAGCATTACTGTGTGACAATGAACACAATATTCATGTGGATTTGGGGTGTATGAGAGGTATAATCCCCAGAAATGAATGTGCAATAGGCATAAGTGACGGTACAGCTCGTGATATTGCCATAATTTCAAGGGTTAACAAGCCCGTGTGTTTTAAGGTGCTTGAAATTGAAAACACGGTTGGTTCAATTCCTTTTGCAGTTTTGTCAAGAAGAGCCGCACAGCAGGAATGTGCCGATGAATACATATCGTGGCTTTCAAAGGGTGATGTGATTGAAGCTGTCGTTACTCATCTTGAACCTTTTGGTGCATTTTGTGACATCGGCTGCGGCATAAACGCTCTAATGCCCGTTGACGGGATTTCTGTTTCGAGGATTCCGCATCCCTCTGCAAGGTTGACAGTCAATGAACGCATAAAAGCAGTTGTGCGTAATATTGACGAAATGGGAAGAATCACATTGTCCCGAAAAGAATTGCTTGGAACATGGCAGGAAAATGCGGATATGTTTTCAGTCGGGCAGACTGTTCCCGGAATAGTGCGTTCGGTTGAGAATTACGGCATTTTTGTAGAGCTTACGCCTAATCTGGCAGGACTTGCGGAGCTTGTGGACGGTGTTAAGGCAGGAGAGTATTGCAGTGTTTTTATTAAAAATATCATTCCTGAAAAAATGAAAGTGAAGCTGATAATCGTAGACAGCTTCACCGCCGCATACCCTACGGAAGAAATAAAATATTTCTTTGAGGGAAATCATATGGATTCCTTTGTGTATTCACCCCCGAATTGCGAAAAAGTTGTAATAAGTGATTTTATGCAATAATTCAGCAGTAAGGATATGTTCGTTTTTTATTAATATATTATTTACAAATATATAAAACGGATATATAAAATATATGTTAAAATACCTCTGTCTGGAGGTTTTTATAATGAAAAAATTAATAAGTGTATTATTAAGCATTGTGATTGTTTTCTCAATGTGCGGTGTTGTTACTTTTGCAGAAGATTCAAATACCGTCGAAATTGATGGCAAAACTTACGATTTAACAAATGAATATCCTTGGGTATTCGTTCACGGCATGGGCGGATGGGCAGATTATGACGGTGAAGCCTATTGGGGCGGCTGGGCTGACTCCGAGGGTGATGTTATAGCTATGTATAATGAGCTTGGCGTTGAAGCTTATGCGGCTGTTGTGGGCCCTTTAAGCAGTGCGTGGGACAGAGCATGTGAACTGTATGCACAGCTTGTGGGTACTGTTGTTGACTACGGTGAGGCTCATTCAAAGGCTCATAACCATGACCGTTACGGTTACGATTATTCAAACAATATGCTTATGGGCAAAGCTTGGGATATGGAAACGGCAATTAATCTTGTAGGTCACAGCTTCGGCGGTCCTACAGTAAGACTTTTTGCTTCTCTTCTTGCATACGGTGATGCTGATGAAATTGCCGCAACAGGTGATGAAACATCTCCTCTTTTCACCGGCGGTCATGCAGATGCAGTTTATTCAGTTGTAACTTTCTCCGGCGTTCATAACGGTTCACCTATCGCAAATCTTATTGTGGATAACGGTCTGCTTTCGTTTATCGGTGCAGGTCTTAACCTTGTAGGTGCTGTTTTCGGCAGTAACTTTATGATGTGGGATCTTCAGCTCGGTCATTTCGGCGTTACCCCCAAACAGGGCGAAAGCAAAGCAAAATTCAGCATGGAAACAATCAAAAATTTTGTGGGTGCTGATGACAACTGCGGATATGACATGACTCTTCGCGGTGCGGCAGAGCTTAATAAGAAGATTAAGACGGTTGACAGCGTTTATTACTACTCCTATTCCTGTAATTCTTCCAACAAAACATTTATGGGTACTTATGTGCCGATTGCTTCAAACTTCATGCTGTTTATCCCCACATCAATCTATATCGGCACTCTTGAGGGTAAGACTATCGACGGCATATATATGGATGAATCATGGGCAAAGAATGACGGTATCGTGCCTCTTGCAAGTGCACTTTATCCCTCAACAGATGCTGATTCTGCAAAGAACTATGAAGAGTCTGTTGCAAACGGCGAAACAATTGAAACAGGTCGTTGGTATTATATGAATCCCATGGAGGGCTTCGACCACTTTGATTTCTGCGGAACTATTGACTATGTTACAAGTTTTGAAGATTTCTATTGCACTCTTGTTGAAACAGTAAACGCAACAAATTAATAAATTCAATCCCACCGATTTGGTGGGATTTTTTTTGTGAAAATGTATAATTTAGCATAATCATTAATATTTAGCGAAGTTTTTATTGTTTTCCTTTTCTTTTTTATAAATCAATTTTGTATTATGCAACCAAAATATTGATAAAAGAATACTTCCGGCAATTCCAGCAGCACCAATTAAGTAAAAAATTAAATTTCCGGATTCTGTGTCATACTGCAGAAATATACTCTCAATAAAGGAAATCACAAACAATAAAAAGTTTAATAATATTGATGAAATATGATCGACTATGGATGTTTTTGATTTCCATACAAAACAAGCAGCAACAGAAAACAAAACTGAAAGACAGAGAGGCGTAAGCCAAATTCCTATTGCATATGCATTAGGTAATGAGAAAAAAAGAATATTTATTTTTGAAAAACTCATTCCTCGATAGCCAAAAATATACATGCAAATTAGTATAATCATTATAAGAAAAAATGAGAATATAACATTTGCAACATACTCTCTTTCTTCGATTTGAATTTTAATTATTTGTAATATATCTATGAATCGTATTTTTTTGTCCTTTTTCATCGTTTTGTTATTTTTAGCATTGAGTATTGCAATTCTTGAAAAATATGTTATAACATAATTTTAAAATAATCTACAAAAGAGAGAATTAAATAATATACATATCTTTTTTTGTGAACACATATACTTAAGCATTATATCATGTTTTTAAAAAAATGCAAGAGTTAAAATAAAAGACTCATAAGAAATATGTTTGTAATTCATATTGCATCTTATGTTAAACGATAAATTATGGTTCTAATTTTTAATAATTATGCTTTTTATAGCTTTAAAATAACAAAAAAGACACTTCATGTG
>CAZBVV010000073.1:5720-9022 GCA_964495345.1 uncultured Eubacteriales bacterium | reverse complement strand
CTCGGATGCGAAATGATGACACCTGCTGAGTTCTATGCTCTCGATGACGAAGCTAAGATTGGTGCAATTCTTGATTCACTTCTTGACAGAGTAGATGTTATTCTTGCAGATCCTGTAAATGAGCTCTTCGCAATGATTCCCGAACTCACTTACTTTATCAACTCCAACGGTCTTGATACAGCTGTAAAGAATATCATCAACACAGTTGATACTGTTCTTGCTGCTCTTGAGCCTCTTCTTGGTGCTCCCGATCTCATGACTCTCCTTGGTCTTGACCTTGCAGAGTACAACATGGATTATCTTGTTAACCTTGCTTGTGATGCTATTGCAGATTCAACAGGACTTGATGTTGAGCCTCTCATCGTTGACTTTGTTGCTGAACTTACAATGGGTAAGGTTATCTCCTATCAGTCAGCTAACGGTGAAACCTACTACAAGATGGTTTACGCAGGTGAAAATCAGTTCGCTGATATGATTACAGTTCTCATAAGACTTGCTGTTGATTGGCTTGCAACAGGCGATAATGCAGATGCAATTATTGCACTTCTTCAGGGTAATGCTGAAAGTGAAGATGCTGCAAACAGCTCCGCAACACTTGTTAAGGCTATCCTTCAGGGACTTAATACAGAACCCTCACTTAGCGGTGCTATGGCAACTGTTTACTACATCTTCTACGGTCTTAATAACGCTGCAGAAGGTCTTGATACCCTCTACGGTAACTATGGCAATTCATGGGATTCTCTTCTTAACTTCTTCGAAGAAACAGATGATAACAATTACGACAAATTAACTGATTTCCTCAAGAATGTTATTAAGGAATTCGGTGGCGTTGAAGTAGAAAGCACAAAAGATAATTGTGACTGTGACTGCCACAGCAGCAGCGGATTTATCAGATTCTTCTGGAAGATAGCTAACTTCTTCCGCAGACTCTTTGGTATGAAAGACTATCAGTACTGCGATTGCGGTGAAGCTCACTGGTAATCCGAATTAAAAACTAACAATTAAATAAGTTTTCCCCCGGAGCGACCGCTTCGGGGGTTTTGTTTGGGACGATAAACAATAATTTAGCGTACCGCGAAAAAAAGAGCTGTGTTTTTTTCACAGCTCCATAAATTTTTATAATTTTTAGAAATTACTGCCGTTCCAGCCCCAATCGGAAACAGGGTGGTATGTTACATACACATTTGAGCCGGGAATATTCAATTCCTGTTCATATATGTCGCAAATTGCGGCGGTCATTTTTTCATAGTCTGCCGATGATGCATTTCCGAGAAGACTTACTGAAACATAAGCACCTTTGTCAAGCTTGTTGCCGCCCATCCACAGGTCGTAACCGTCATTTATGCCGACCATAAGATAGCTTTCCGATTTGCGGAGAATGGACATTGTAGCACCGAGCTTTGCTTTAAGAATTTCTTTCTTTTCATCCGATACTTTAACGGAGATTTTTGAATCAATAAAAGGCATTTTTATCTCTCCTTATGCAAGAAAACCTTGAACGATTATGTTTTCAGCTTCTTCTTCCGTCATGCCGAATGTCATAAGCTTGAGAAGCTGGTCGTTGTTAATTCTGCCGATTGCGGCTTCATGTACGATTTGTGCGTCAGCGTTGTTTGCCATAATGGCAGGAACAGAGCTGATTTTTGCACTATCCATAATGATTGAATCGCATTGAACATGAGCTTTGCAGTCAGCATTACCTACAGCTGTGGGTTTAAAAATCTGCTCCGATTCATCCTTTGCGACAGAACGGGAGATAATCTGTGCGGAAGCGTCCTTGCCGTTAAGATTTATAATCATGTTTGATTCAGCCTTCTGCTTGCCGTGTGTCATCAGCTTTTCTACAACAACATATCTTGCACCGGCTTCCATATGAACATCAGTATCACGGATTGTGGAATCAACACCCTCAATCTGCACCATTTCCATTTCGCAGTAGGAATTTTCTTCCATAAAAACCTGTGTGGTGGGGTTGAGAATACGCTGACCGGTACCTTCGCCCTCACCGTAGTGCTTTTCAATATATTTTACTTTAGCGTTTTTGCCGATGAAGAATCTGTGGATACCGTCATGCTCACTTGTCTGACAGCCGGAGTTGTGAATACCGCAACCTGCCACAATCTCAACATCTGCCCCCTCGCCTATATAAAAATCGTTGTAAACAGTATCGTTAACACCCTCTTCGGTAATGATTACGGGGATGTGTACTTTTTCTGCTTTTGCACCGGGCTTGATTCTGATGTCAATTCCGGGTTTGTCTGTTTTTGAAATTATTTCAACGGTTTCGGTTGACTTTCGCTCAACACCAAAGCCGTTTTTTCTTATGTTGTATGCACCGACTGTGGGAACTGAACCAATGTCGGCAATTTTTTGCAACATAGAAAAATCAATTTTCTCCATGTTTAACCCTCTTTTCCTCTGAAAGTACAACTGTTATCAAACTCATCCATAAGACGGGGAAAAATTTCGTCTTTAGGACCGTGATTTTTGATTAAACCGTCTGCAATAACAATAATTTCATCTGCAAGTTGCATGATTCTCTCCTGATGTGAAATTATGATAATGCTTTCTTTTCGGTTTGCCATGATTGCTTTAAAGCTGTCAACAAGCATTTTGAAACTCCACAGGTCAATACCTGCTTCGGGTTCGTCATAAATGGCAACATTAAGCTCCCTTGCCATAAGAGTTGCAATTTCTATTCTCTTTACTTCTCCGCCGGACAGGGAAGTGTCTACCTCTCGGTTAAGGTAATCTTTTGAGCAAAGACCTACTTTTGTAAGGTAGGAACAGCATTGGTCATCGGGTAAATCACTACCGTGTGCAAGACTTAAAAGACGTCTTACTGTAAGTCCCTTAAATCTGGGCGGCTGCTGGAATGCGTAGCCGATGCCCATTTTTGCTCTTTCCGTAACGGACATATCGGTGATATCAACGCCGTTAAGCAAAATCTGACCTGAGGTAGGTTTTTCAATACCCATAATCAGTTTTGCAAGAGTTGATTTCCCGCCGCCGTTAGGACCTGTTATAACTATAAATTTTCCGTCGGGAATGGTTAATGAAACATTGTTTACAATATCAAGCCTTGATTCATCTTCGCCCACAGAAAAACATACATTTTTTAATTCAATCATATTTTTCTCCTTGTAAAATCACTACAAATATATCCAATATAGTATTATATAACTATTATGTAATTATTGCAAGAGAAAAAAATAAATTATTGTAGTTAGGAGTTAAGAAGCCGCAAAGCGGCTTGGATTTAAATGGTTCAAAAGGCGAAGCCTTTTCCTTCACTCCTCACT
>CAZBVV010000073.1:0-5620 GCA_964495345.1 uncultured Eubacteriales bacterium | reverse complement strand
TCATTAAGTACAATCGTTGCCGTTACAACTGTAATATCGTCGATTTCGTTTTGCGGCATGTGCAGGTGAGCTGTTTTTGCAAGATTATCGGCAAGCTCATCGGCTTCGTAATCCGTTGCTGATTTTAATATTTCACGCCACATTGACACGGATTCTTTTGTAACGCCGTCTGTCATAAGCACTAATGCATCACCCTCAAAAAGCTGTAAATTAACTTTTTCAAAGGCAATCTGACGCAGTATTCCTACGGGGAGTGACGGTTTTTCTATTTTGAGCATTTTCAGCTTTCTCATGGCGATTGAAAATCCTGCTCCCGCTTTATAGAAAGTTGTCATTCCGCTGTAAAGGTCGATTTTTGCAATATCCAACGTGGCTATTGATTCCTCACCCGAACGCACAAGCATGGCGGCATTTATCATTTTAAGAATAGCATTTGCGGAAAATCCCGATCGCATCATCCCCGATGTAAGCGAACAGCACATAACGGAGTCAGCCGCTGCTTTTTTTCCTGTGCCCATGCCGTCGCTGAGTATCATGTAGAAATTGCCTTTTCCGTCAAAAAAGCTGTCAAAGGTGTCTCCGCACCAGCCTGTACTGTCTGCACTGATTTGATGTGCACCGAAATTAACTTTGTATTTTGTTTTTTCACACATACATATTTGTACCGTACCGTCGGAAAGCTTGTGCATAACAGGACTTTCAAAATGCTTTTCAATGGCATTTCCTATATTTTTTGCAATCATATCGGAGTTGAATTTAATGTGAGATGCAAAACATATTTCGCAATAAACATGATTTTCTGCCGTTGTGAAAATTCCGCAACTGAGAGGAGGTAAATCCATATCATTTTTAAGCAATTCGGTTGCAAGCTCTGATAGTGAGGAATTGTATTCTTCGCTCGAATTTACGGTGTGTGACATCTCTTCCAGAAAATCCGAAACTCCGGCAAATTGGTCTGATACAATATTGACCGTTTCTCCTGTTTTGGAAATTTCACGCATTACATTTCTGTATTTATCCAGGGATGAACGCAGAATCTTAGTTACATCATCCGCATTAATACAGATTTTTGCAAAATATTCCGGTATGGTTGCATTGCCGTGTTCATCATGCTTTAAGCTGTCCGTTATTTTTTCAAAAGAAGTTTGTGTTGAACGCATATTTACGCCGTAACAGATTTTGTATTTTTCACAGTTTTTGCATACATTCAAGCGTACATTTTCATAAACCTTGTTTTTATCAGGTATAATCCGTTTTCTGTAGATTCCGCCGATTGCTTTGACTGCATCGGCAACTTCGCTCATGCCGTCCGATGCAGTATGAAGACGCATTTTCAGTACATTTCTCTGTCCTTCAAGATAAACACCTTCTGCGGAAAGAGAAAACACCGCAGAATACATATTTTTAATTTTTTTTGGTGTGACGATAAATAAAAGACAGGCAATACCTGTATCGTACAAAATGTAAGCGGCATTGACCCAATCATCGGTTGTAATTGCTGTTGCTGCGACGGAAAGAATAAATATAACAGATGCGGTGAATCTGTTGTTTTTGCCGAAAATTCCGCAAAGGAGACCGCCTAATGATATTCCGCCCGTTACAAAATCACCGTTTCCGGATAATCCCAACACAAGTCCTGCAAGAATACCCGATAATGCACCGTATTTATCACCGCCGTATACAGCACACACAAGAACGGTGTATGAGCCGAGTATTACAGACAGCGAGAATGAAAAAATCGGAAAATTGTTAAGTGCAAGCAAGGCGATTGCAAAAAATACCAATATAGCGGTTGTTTCACTGCCTGTTAGTCTTGCGGCAAATTTTTTTGAACTGTCGATATGTAAAAATCTGTCAAAAAACCATGCAGCTACCGCCGCAGAGGCGGCTTCCAATGCGTAAATAATTATCTCTTCCGATGAAAGCGTTATTGACAGACTTATTAAAAGACCCGTTGAAAATATTGAAACAAATGCCGCCGCCGCACTGAACCACCGGTGATAATTTTTTTGAAAACTCCTTTTTAATACATATGAAAGTATTCCTGCTATTGCCGCCGCCGCAATATATCGCAAAGTAAGCTCAGTTGTTCCGAAAGTATAAAAACAGCCTGCTACGCAACCGAGAACGCAGGAGAGTATGTATTCCGGATATATTGCACCGCAGAGCGAAACTCCGAACGGAGCGAGCTGAGTGACTGTTGCAGATGATGCAAAAAAACCGCCTACTGCCGCCGCACAATGTTTTAAAAACGTAACGGCTGTATATTTAAGCAGTTGCTCATTATTAATCATGTTTTTGAAATTTCGTGTTTTATACATCTTTAATTCCACCTGTTTACATATTTCCCTTTTTTAATTGAATTATAGAACAGGTTGTATAAAAAAAGTGTCATAGTATGCATGGCTGATTTTATTGTTTAAATTGGTAAAATGTCAAATAAGAAGATAACTGCATTGTTTTTTTGCGGTTCAGCTATTGCATTATATAATGAAAAATAGTATAATAATTTAATAGACAAATCTAAAAAACGAATGATATTTTTATGAGGCATTTATATGGACTACAAAAACGATAAATACAAAAAAAGACCTGTTCACGGTAGAACGGACAGAACAGACAGAACCGAAAGACCCGAAAAGACAGAAAAACCTGAAAGAGTTGAACGTGATGATCTTATCATAGGCAGAAATGCGGTAAGAGAGGCATTAAAGGCAGACAGACCTGCTGAATGTCTTATGGTTCAAAGGGGCGACAAGAAAGGTGCAGTTGCTCCCCTTGTGGCACAATGTATAGAGAAAAAGATTCCCGTAAAAGAGGTAGACATCAAAAAGTTGGATTTTATGTGCGGTCACAGTAACCATCAGGGAGTTATCCTTATTGCCGCCGCAAAGGAATATTCCACTCTTGATGATATTTTTGAAAATGCCGCAAGTAAAAATGAACAGCCCTTTATTATTATTTGTGACGGACTTGAAGACCCTCATAATCTTGGTGCTGTTATAAGAAGTGCAGAAGCAGCAGGGGCACACGGTGTGGTTATTCCCTCCAGAAGAAGCACGGGGCTGGGCTATACGGTAGGAAAATCCTCCGCAGGAGCTTTGGAGTATATGCCTGTTGCAAGGGTAACTAATTTAAGTGTTGCCATTGAAGAAATGAAAAAAAGAGGCGTTTGGGTTTACGCTGCAGATATGGACGGCAAACCCTATTACGAAACTGATATGTCAGGTGCTGTTGCAATTATCGTAGGTTCAGAGGGTAAAGGCGTGGGCAGACTTGTTAAAGAAAATGCCGACATTGTGGTTTCAATACCCATGAAAGGTAAAATTAATTCACTTAATGCCTCTGTTGCGGCAAGTATACTTATGTTTGAGGTAGCAAAAACAAGAAGATAAACCGAAATTAATGGTGATGAAAAATGGCTGAAAGAAAAGTCAGCGGAAAGCAAAAAAAGAGTACAATTAAATATTCAACTGCCGATGTTTCTGCAAGACGAGTTCAGCAATCGGAATACGATGCGTTTGTGTCACAATTCGGTCAGGATTTGAGAAGAAGAGTTACAAAAACTGTTCCCGAACCTAAAAAAACACGTATGAGAGCAGATGAGTTTACAACTGTAAGATGTAGTGAAATTGATCCTCATACAATTACAAATCCCGCCGCCGAACATCAGATTTTTACAAAGCGAACAGGACGGGTAGTTTCCGACGATACAGGTTTTAAAGGCACAAGCTATAATGAACGTTTTGCACTTAAACCAGAGCTTCCGGAGATTGAATCAACCGACAGCATTGTTGCCCGTGGTGGATTTGATGATACATCCGTTCCCGGTCAGCAGACAATGGCAGACCTTGTTTGTGCATCGGACAGCACAGACGAAATTGCTGTGCCCGTGGAGTCTAAAATCAGTAATGAAGAAAACGCTTTTGAACTTGCATACAAATCTATGCGTAGTCAAGCGGGGGTGACTTTCGGCAAGTCCGAAAAACTAAGAGCTATTGCAAGAACTGCCGCAGATGATGCAGGAATGGATCCGGACAGTCAGCTCTCTTTTCCTGCATTTTCACCTCTTTTTAAATTCCCTGATGATAAAAAAGGCAAATCAAGAATAAGAAAAAAAGATAAAAAGCAAAAGACAGAAAAATCTCAGCAAAATGATGCTGATTTTGATATAGATGAATCGGAAATTGTTACATCCGGCTTTAAGCAGACAGCTCAATCCGAATCTTCTGCTGATAGCTCGGCTTCAGATTCTCTTGATAAGAAACACAGAGCAAAGCGTATTTTTGAAACAATAAACAATGTTGGTGCAAAACAGGCAGAGCACGATTTTGAAATGACTGCAAAATCCGATATAGCTGCAACCCTGAAAAAAATCAAAAAAACGCAGTTAACAGAGCTTTTAAAAACAGTTCTTCTTTTTGTGGCAGGTGTTATTTGCGGTATAATTTCATTGGTGGCATCAAAACCCGAGTCAACAATCAATTTTCCTGCAGTTTCAATAATATTTTTGATTATTGCAGGTGCAGTATGCATAAAAGAGCTTACAGACGGCATAAAAGATATATTAAAACTGAAGTTTTCATACAGTTTTGCAGTAGTGCTTGTTTATGTGCTGTCACTTCTTCAAACGATAGTTGCCGCATTTTCTTACGGTGGTGATTTTGTTTGTGCTTTGGCACCGTCAGCAATTTTTATGCTGATGTTCGTTACTGTACCGAAACTGCTTTTGAATGACAATATGCAAACAACAGTACAGCAGTTTGCATCGGGTGCAAGCGTGTCCCTGTTTAAACCTCTTTCCGAAAGCGGAATTGAGGGTGCGGTAAAATCCAAGCTGAACGAAGAAGATAAACAGGTTCGTTACAGCGTAAAGACGGAATTTGCAACAGGACTTATTAAAAAGCTTGATAATGCCGTGCCAAGCCCCTTTGCAGGGAATATAATGTTTATTTTTGCTTTTGTTTTTGCAATTATTTTAAGTATTGCCGCAGGAATAAAAAACGGCAGTTTTGCATCAGTAGTTACTGTTTTTGATGCCGTTACGATATGTTGCTTACCTATTTCGTATGTTCTTTGTGCGGCAGTATTGCTTTTTGTAACAAATAAAAAGCTTGCAAAAAATCATTCAAGCATTATTTCTTATAAATCAGCACAGGAGCTTACAGGCACAAAGGCGGTAGTTTTCAGTGATTGTGATATAATTGAGGGTTCTTCGTGCAGTATTCACGGTGCAAAATTTTTCGGCAGTAAAAATCCGAAAGATGTCTCTCTTTGCTGTGCCGCCGTAATGAACATTACAAAGATGCCGATTTTTGAGGTAATGAAAGATATTATCGGTCAGGGTGAGTATGAAATTCCTGTTGCAGATGATTATATTTTAACGGATAAAGGCGTTGCGGCAATTTGTGGGGACAATAAGATTCTTTTGGGTACAAAGGAATTTTTGCAGGAGAATCATATTCACATTCCTGACGAGGATTTTGTGGGCAAATATATCACAGGCAGCAGAAAGCTTTTGTATCTTTCTGTTAACGGCGAATTCAGTATGTTGCTTATTGTAAGCTATCATGTTAAAAGAAGTGTGGCTAAATTCTTTAAATATTTGGCAAAAAAGAAT
>CAZBVV010000072.1:0-9161 GCA_964495345.1 uncultured Eubacteriales bacterium | reverse complement strand
CCCTACGATTATCACTTTGATATTCCGCTGAATTATTGTCTATCTTCCTACTGAAACACCTGTATACTGACTGTAAACATAGGGCAAGGGATTTACTCTTGTGCCGTCAAGCCACACCTCAAAATGCAGATGATAGCCTGTTGAATTACCTGTTGTACCGATAGACGACAACTGCTGACCTGCTCTTACATAATCGCCAACATTGACTTTGAATGAATCTTTTAGTGCGTGAGCGTAGCCGGTAACGACTCCGTCACCGTGGTCAACTCTTACGTAATATCCCCAGCTCCAATGGTATGTTGCAAGCACCACAACGCCGTCTGCAACCGAAACAATGGGTCTGCCCTTACATGAGCCGTTATCCGACGAAACGATATCAATGCCGTAATGCCCCTTTGATGGGTTGTACGCCTGAGAAAGCCAGAAACAGTTATCAGGTGCAGGCCATATGAACGTACCGCCTTGATCTCTTAGCAGTCTTGGGGAAACAGGTGAATCATCATCACCTACGGGAACGCCTAAAGTACCGATTTTTACAAGCTCGTTAACAGGTGCATTTGCGTTGTACCTCACAAGCTCACTTGCAGAATCAACAAGAACTCCATCCACATACGTATCCGTGTAAGAAACAACGTCTATGCCCTGCTTACCCTCAACGATAGTCATAGATGTGCCTACGTAAAAGTTATTATCGTACTGTATGACCGTATTGTAATCACTCGTTTCAACGGCAGTATAAGTAACGGTTACTTTTATGCTCACGTTACGCTCACCTTGTGACACAAGAAGCGTTGAGCCTTCGGGAATATACGATGTATTGAGGTCCTTATTGAGTGAAAGTAATTCATCCTGTGTAATATTATATTTTTCCAGAATGGAATTTATATCTTCTCCCTCGGCAACCGTATGCTCGATTTTTTCAGCCGACCAACCGTTTAAATAATCTTTCAGTTGCTCTGCTGTCCAGATTTTTTCGTTCTGAGGATAAAGACCTATAACGGTTGTAATATTTTCATTAAATGTAACGGTACAGTCCTCAGACGTGTAGCCGTATTCCTCAGCATAGGCACTAAGAATCTCTGCTGAAACACGGTTGAATGTATCCTCACTTTTCACAGCACAGATAAACTCGCCGTCGGCGTATATTCCGCAAGCACTTACAGTATTTTCGCATACAGCGGAAATAATATTGTTGCACACGGTTTCCGTGCCGTCTATATTGCCTTTAAGAGTAAGAGCCACGGTATATTCGGGCAACGCAATTTCAAGCTGTTCACCGAGCTGTAAAAATCGCTGCTCTGCCTGTGTCTGAGCCTGTTTGTATGCGTTTTCGTCCTCCACCGTACCCACGTACTGTCCGTTTACCGTAACGCTCAATGCAAAAGTTACGGACTGCATGGAAAGGGCGAATGAAACGATGCCCGCAACGGCAATAATCGGAATAACCGTACTGAGGACTGCTCTTGTAAATTTTTCATGCACTTTGAAAGCCCGTCCCACATAGCGGAAAAAGCTCGATATACCAAGTGACGGTTTTTCCCTGAAATTTCGTGAGATAGTCGGAACTGCTCTTTTTACCTCTGCAAAAAACTTTTTTCCCTCGTAATAAAGAGTGGATACCGGGGATAGTATTAATTTTTTGGCATAAATCAACAGAGAATAAGGAATGATTACAACCCGAAGAACAATAAGACGCACCACGCCGAAAACAAACTGAAAAAACTTTTTGAAATATCGGATATATCCTTCGCCGAGCATAGATATACTCTCTGCCGCATCGTCAAAAAAGTAGCTTTTCTTGCCGTTTTTCATTCTTCATTCTCCTTTCTGTCAACTAAAGGCCCCGCATACGGCGAAGCCTTTAAAAAATTTCTTATCAGCCGTAATAAGGCTCGTCAATATCCCACCAATCGGGAGGGGTCTGTGTAGGACGCTCCGTTGTAGTTACGGGAGGCTCCGTTGTAGTTACGGGCGGCTCGGTTGTTGTAACGGGAGGTTCCGTTGTAGTCACGGGCGGCTCTGTCGTTGTAACGGGAGGCTGAGTTGTTGTAACGGGAGGTTCTGTTGTTGTTACAGTGGGCTGAGTTGTTGTAGCCGGGGCTTGTGTTGTGGTTTCGGGTGCCTCGGTTGTAGTTTCAGCTTCGGTAGTGGTTTCTTCTTCAGCAGTAGTATCTTCTTCGGTGGTTGATTCATCTTCCGTAGTGGTTTCGCCGTCTGTTCCCTCTTCAAAAACAGGTGTGTCAACCAAATCACTGGGGTTCTCATCGTTATTGCCTAAATTGAAATGAGATGCGGCATAAAGTCCTATTGCGGCAGCAAGAACTGCAACGAGAGCAATAAGCGGAATTATACCTACGATTTTTTTCTTACCCAACTTATTCTTTTCCTGTGTTGCAAAATCCTCAAGTTCGTCATCAGATGAATCAGCAACGGCATTATCCGCAACTTGTGCTACATCAACAACAGGTGCAATAACGGGAGCAATATCCTTTACCCTGAGCTTGATAAGCACAACCGTGCAGTCTTTACCATCATTAACAGGGAGAAGAGAAAAGAAATCGCTGACCATTGATTTAAGGTCTTTTTCAGATGCGAATATGTTAAGAATTGAATCGTAATCAAGATTGCGTGCAGCTTCATCACTTACGAGTGCAAAGATATCACCGTCAGCAACGGTGTCAATAAGCTGATAGCCTTTGCCGTTTTCATTCTCAGAGATTGCAACCTCAAACAGCTCACCGCCGGAATAACGCAGAAGATGCGTTCCGCCTGTTTTTGCCGCAATAACGCAATCAGGACATATGGTAACGGCACCGATGGAAAGTGTACTGTCGGGAATTTCGCACTTTTCGGCTACTGCATTCATATCGTCAAAGTATGTATAAAACATCTGCTGTGACTTATTGATGTTTTCGCTTATATTTTTTACATAATCGTTAAAAGCACTGACAGCACCGTTTGCAAAACCTTTGCGGTTTGATGAACTGACAACTGCTGAGTAAGGAGGTTTTACGCTGCCTGCCGCTTTAAATCCTTTGTTTGCACCGTCAATAGGCACAACTCGACCGTCAAGATTAAGACTGTCACCGTTAAAGCCTTTTGTGAGCTTGCTTTTTGCAACTGCAACAGACTCCGCAAGAATTATAGACATATTATCACCTTAATTTTTATTATTTAACTTAATAATTTTAACATAGATATATCTTTCAGTCAAGAGAGATGAACAATAATTTATTAATGCATAATGTATAATGCATAATTCATAATTGAGGAAAAGGCTTCGCCTTTTAAACCAATTATAATACCAATGATCCAAGCGTTACGCATAATTTTTAATATAAATTAATTATGCATTATGCATTTTGAATTATGAATTAAATTATTGTTTATGCATAGCTTCATTTATCAATCTTTGCTTTTCTTCCCACAGGGGTAATGACAAATCAACATAATAATTATGGGGATATTCAAAACGCAATACCTCTTCCCAAAGGGTATCTACCTGTTCGGCACAATATGCTCTTATATCCTCCAATGACTGTGCTTTATAAACACATTTTCCGCTGTCAAAAACTTTTTCAAGGAGCTGTCGTGCAACAAAATTATCAACTTTTTTCGTTTTCCATGAGTAATCCGGGTCAAACAGTTCATACTCAGTCAGCTCGGAAACGTTTTCATCTTCAAGAGTGAGCAAATCTGCAATAGCTTTGCCCGTTTCCATATCGAAAAGACGCCACAGCAGTTTTGAGCAAGGAGTTGTAATTTTTGTAACGTTTTCACTGATTTTAATGCAGTTTTTGATTTTACCGTTTTTTTCAACTGCCGCAAGCTTATAAACACCGCCGAAAACGGGAGCAGATGCACTTGTGATAAGTCTTTCGCCTACCAAAAATCCGTCTACCCTTGCACCGTGGCTGAGCATCTCCCTTATAATATGCTCGTCAAGAGAATTTGATGCGTATATATCACAATCGGGAAATCCTGCGTCGTTGAGCATTCTTCTGATTTTTTTTGAAAGATATGCAAGGTCACCGCTGTCGATTCTGATACCCTTGGGTCTGTAACCTCTCGGGAGAAGCTCTCTCTTAAAAGCTTCTATTGCATTGGGAACGCCCGAATTTATTGAGTTGTATGTATCCACAAGCAGAATACAGTTGTCCGGATACGCCCTTGCGTAAGCACAGAAAGCGTCGAGCTCCGAGTCAAATGACTGAATCCATGTATGACTCATTCCGCCGAAAACGGGAATATCAAACATCTTCGCCGCCTGTGCGTTCGTAGTAGCACAGCAACCACCGATATAAGCGGCTCTTGCACCTAAAATTGCGGCATCTGCACCGTGGGCACGCCTTGAACCGAATTCAACAACACTTCTGCCCTGTGCAGCACGGACAATCCTGTTTGCCTTTGTTGCAATAAGAGTCTGATGATTAATCGTAAGAAGCACCAACGTTTCAATAAGCAACGCCTGCAAAATAGGTCCTTTGACCTTAACGATAGGCTCTCCGGCAAAAACAGGAGTACCCTCGGGAACAGTCCAGATGTGGCATTTGAACTCAAAATTTCTTATGTAATCAATAAATTCACCGGACACGCCTTTTTCCTGCAAAAAGGCAATATCATCTTCGTTGAATTTAAGTTCTGCAAGGCTCTCGCAAAGCTGTTGCACACCTGCCATTATACAAAATCCGCCGATTTGCGGCATCGGTCTGAAAAACATATCAAACCATGCAACAGTATCTTTCATGCCCTCTTTTATAAAGCCGTTGGCAAGAGCTATTTCGTAAAAATCCATTAAAAGATTGTATTTATCTGCTTTGTTCAGCATGGATATCTTCCCTTTTCCGTTATGATAAATTTATAATATCACACATAATAAAAATAATCAAACACTATTTTTTTACTTAATAATAAACTGAAACAAATTGTGACATTTTTTTGTACTTTTTTTAAATTTTAAAAAAATTATTCCTCAAACACTTGAAATATATGTATTATTGTGGTAACATAAAACAGTAAATTAGGAGGTCTTTATTATGAGAGTCAGAAAACAAAATTTAGGTTCACGTAATATTGCCGGCGCAAGAGTTGAAAAGCGCAGAAAAGCAATCGGAATGAAACAGAAAGATTTACTCACCCAGCTTCAGGTAAGAGGCATTGACCTTAATGCATCGGGACTTTCTAAACTCGAAGGTCAGATTCGCAGTATCAACGATTACGAGTTGGTTGCACTTGCAGATGTGTTAGGCGTTTCCGTTAATTGGCTTTTAGGTATTGAATAAAATTCAGCTCCCGATTAAGGGAGCTTTTTTAATGTGTAATTAAGATGTTGGGGTGGTAAATAATAATTTATCAATTAAAAATTTACAATGTATAATGTACAATGGTGGAAAGGACTTCGCCCTTTAACCCAATTTTATTGTTAATTAATTGTATATTGTACATTAAATTATTGTTTAAATGTCCTTCTTAAAATATTTATACAAATCCGAGCAGAGGTACAACGAGCCGCATACAAGTAATACGCCGTCGTCGTCAAGAGAATTTACAGCGTATTTAAGTCCGTCTGTCTCATTTGCAAAGCTTTGTACGTTATTACAGTATTTTTTTACAAGCTCAGCCAATTTCTCGGCATCCATGGCTCTGGGATTTGACGGCGTTACGGTAATCACCTTATCAAAATACGGGCAAAGGAGTGACAGCACCTTATCAACATCCTTATCTTCCATCATGCCCATTACAGCGGTAATTTTCTTATTTTTCAGGTGTTTTTCAATAACGGATGCCAACGCTTTTGCAGACCCTTCGTTATGGCAGCCGTCAAAAATTGTAAAAGGTTTTTTTGAAACAATCTCGCATCTTGCGGGATTTTTTGTTTTTTCAATACCCTTTATTACGGCATTTTCCGCAATAACAATCCCCTCTTTTTTGAGAATGTCAACGGCGGTAAGTGCAACTATGCAATTCTCACGCTGATGCTCACCGGGGAAAGGAACTTTCACCTGTCTTGCACCGAAAAGAATATTACTGCCCTCAATGGATTCATCAATTAATCTGCAATCGGAATATTTTGCCATGTGCAACTCACTGCCGTTTATCTTACTCTGTTCTTTAATTACTTTAAGTGCATCAGCACTCTGAGCAGAACAGGTAACAACAGGACAGTTATTTTTAATAATTCCGCACTTTTCATATGCAATTTCGGCAAGATTGTCGCCTAAAATTTTAACATGGTCAAGGGAAATTGACGTAATTATACTCACAAGCGGACGTTCAATAACATTCGTTGCATCAAATCTGCCGCCGAGTCCCGTTTCAAGCACAACGAAATCACAGCCCGTATTTTTATAATAAAGAAATGCTGCCGCCGTGACTGCCTCAAATTCCGTAATTACAATATCTTCGCTTCGTAATTTTTCAATTTCAGCCTTAACTGTGTCTGTAACGGAATTAAGGTCGTTTTCGCTTATCATATTGCCGTCAACACGGATTCTTTCACGAAAATCCACGATATAGGGAGATGTGTAAAGACCTGTTTTATACCCTGCCGTTGTAAGAACGCTTGCAAGAAACGAGCAGACGGTACCCTTACCGTTTGTGCCTGCAACATGAATAAACCTAAGGCTTTTTTCGGGATTACCAAGCCTTTCAAGGAGCATTTTTATTCTGTCAAGCCCGGGACGGATGCCGAACGTTAAAAGTGAATGAAAATAAATTTCTGCATTAGTCATTTTTTCACCAATTTACAATTATTAAAAATCGGGGTAAAGGGCGAAGCCCTTTCCGCCATTGTACATTATACATTGTACATTATACATTAAAGTATAGTTCAGCCCCCTGAATCAGGGAGCTGATTTATATTATCCAAGCTTTTCGATACTTGATTTAAGGAGAGCGATTTTTTCACGGAGTTTTTCACCGTCTTCTCTCTGTTGTGCAACGACCTTTTCGGGTGCTTTTGCAAGGAAACCGGGGTTGTTGAGCTTATTTTCAATAAAGCCTAACTTCTTTTCAGCTTCTGCAAGCTCTTTTTCAAGTCTTTTCTTCTCTGCGGCAAAGTCAACAAGCTCAGCAAGAGGAAGATAAATTGTTGCATCTGCCGTAACAACACTTACGCTACCCTCAATATCAAAGCTGTCACCTACTTCAACCTCTGATGCTGATGCAAGACGCTTAAAGAACTCAGTACCCATTAAGAATGTATCCTTATAGGATGTGGCAACGTAAACCTTTGCTTTCTTTGAAGGTGCAACGTTCATTTCTGCACGGCGGTTACGGATTGCCTTGATAGCGTTCATAATACGCTCCATCTCTGCTTCGTCTTTATCAAAAACAAGAGCATCGGAGAATACGGGCCATTCGGAAACCATAATGCTCTCACCTGCGTGAGGAAGTGTCTGCCAGATTTCTTCCGTAATAAAGGGCATAAAGGGATGAAGAAGCTTTAATGTGTTTGACATAACATACACAAGAACACCCTTACAGGTTGCTTTTGCTTCGGCATCATCACCGTTAAGACGGATTTTGCACAACTCAATGTACCAGTCGCAAAGAATATCCCAGATGAAGTCGTAGAGTTTTTGAACTGCAAGACCTAATTCAAACTTATCAAGAGAAGATGTAACATCATTAACAAGAGTGTTGAACTTGGAGAGAACCCATTTATCCTCTATTGCAAGATTTTCGGGAACATAAGGTGCAGGCTCGTTTTCGTCAAGATTCATAAGAACGAATCGTGCAGCATTCCAGAGCTTATTTGCAAAGTTACGGCTGGCTTCAACCTTTTCGTCGGAGAAACGCATATCGTTTCCGGGGCTGTTACCTGTTGCAAGAGTGAATCTCAATGCATCAGCACCGTATTGGTCGATAATTTCAAGTGGGTCAATACCGTTACCGAGAGATTTTGACATTTTTCTGCCCTGTGCATCACGAACAAGACCGTGAATGAGAACGGTATCAAAAGGTACTCTGCCTGTATATTCAATAGCGGAGAAAATCATTCTTGAAACCCAGAAACCGATAATATCGTAGCCTGTTACAAGAGTATTTGTGGGATAATAGTGCTTGAGATCTGCCGTTTCTTCGGGCCAGCCGAGAGTTGAGAAGGGCCATAATGCAGATGAGAACCATGTATCAAGCGTATCAGAATCCTGATTAAGCTTTGTACTGCCGCACTTACAGCACTTATCGGGTGCAGTTCTTGCAACGGTGAGCTGTCCGCAATCCTCACAGTACCATGCAGGGATTCTGTGTCCCCACCAGAGCTGACGGGAAACACACCAGTCACGGGTGCCGTTCATCCAGTTAAGATAGTTCTTTGTAAATCTTTCGGGAACGAACTTTGTTTCACCCTTTTCAACAGCCTCGATAGCAGGTTTTGCAAGGGGTACCATACGTACAAACCACTGTTTTGAAACCATAGGTTCGATTGTATTATGACAACGGTAGCAAGTACCAACTTCGTGCTTACGGGGTTCAACCTCTTTAAGATAGCCGCCTGCTTTAAGGTCTTCAAGGATTGCCTTTCTTGCTTCAAGAGTTGTCATGCCTGCATATTTGCCGCAATCAAGAACCTCGGGCTCATTTTCCGTAGCTCTGCCGCTTGCAATAAGCTCGTCGGCAATTCTCTTATCCTCTGCACCAGTAAGATGACCGTCATAAGTAAATGTACGTACAATGGGAAGATTGTGACGCTGACCTACCTCGTAGTCGTTGGGGTCGTGAGCAGGTGTGATTTTAACAACACCCGTACCCTTTGTCATATCAGCGTGCTCGTCACAAACAATGGGAATTTCCTTATTAAGTAAAGGCAGAATAACGTGACAGCCGTGAAGATGCTTATATCTTTCGTCCTCTGCATTGATAGCAACAGCAGTATCGCCCAGCATTGTTTCGGGACGTGTTGTTGCAAGCTCAAGCTGTTCGCCCGTTTCTTTAACGGTGTAAAGAAGATGCCAGAAGCTGCCGTCCTTTTCTTCATACTCAACCTCAGCATCGGATATAGACGTGTTACAGCAGGGACACCAGTTAACCATACGGTTGCCTCTGTAAATCAAATCCTTTTCATAAAGACGGCAAAATACCTCATTAACAGCCTTGTTACAGCCCTCGTCAAGAGTAAAGCGTTCTCTGTCCCAGTCACAGGAAGAACCTAACTTTTT
>CAZBVV010000071.1:0-9302 GCA_964495345.1 uncultured Eubacteriales bacterium | reverse complement strand
CCTTTTCCTTAATTATGAATTATGCATTATACATTATGCATTAATAAATTATTGTTTAAAGGAGAATATCATGAATCTCACATCATATATGCCTGTCCGTATTATCAGCGGTGCAAATTGTGTTAAAGAAAATGCCGATTTATTAAAAGATTTCGGCAAAAAGTGTCTTATCGTAACGGGCGGTTCTTCTGCAAAGAAAAGCGGAGCGTTAAACGACGTAATATATGTTCTTGAAAAAAATAATATTGAATATTCAGTTTTTGATGAAATAACGGAAAATCCGTATACATCCGATTGCCGCCGAGCAGGAGAGTGTGCGAGAAATTTCGGTTCTGATTTCATTATCGGAATCGGCGGCGGTTCACCTCTTGATGCCGCAAAAGCCGTAGCAATTTTTGCAACCAATGAAGAACTTTCACATTCCGATATTTATAATATGACACATAAAAACAAACCGCTTTCCATCATTCTTGTAGGCACAACTTCGGGTACGGGAAGCGAAGTGACAGGTGTTGCCGTACTTACAAACAGTGATAACGGCATGAAAAAGAGTATAGGCGGTATGTATTCGCAAATTTCATTCTGTGATTACAAATATACTTGCACTATGCCTTATTCTGTTACCGTTTCAACAGCTCTTGATGCTTTTGCTCATGCCTGCGAATCCTATTTTTCATCCATGTCCACAGAATTATCGGAAATATATGCCGAAAAAGCTTTTGAATTACTTTCCGAGGGGTTAAAAGACTTATATAAAAGAAAAGATGTTCCCGACGATAGAATGCGTCAGGTTTTGTATAATGCATCAATTTATGCAGGACTTTGCCTTAATATAACGGGAGCCTGTTTTCCTCATACGGTAGGTTACGCTCTTACCGAGGATTACGGTATTCCTCACGGTAAAGCCTGTGCCGCATTTATCCCTGATTTTATTAATATCTGTGATGAGCATAAGCATAAAAAAGCACAGAGAATGTTTGATATTATGAATACGGATAAAGAACGCCTTTGTAAAATGATAACTGAATTGGCAGATATCAATATAACTGTATCTCAGGAGCAAATGGCAAAATATTGCACCCGTTGGGTTGACCCCGTAAAAAATTTCAGCCGTACCCCGGGTAATTTCACCTCGGATACAGCTGTAAAATTATTTGAAAAATTTATTTAGATTTAATTTTCATTCCTGTTTTTGCATTGAGTATGTTTCTGAAAACTGCAATCTGATTGTTTGATATGAATTTGTCCGTGTGCATACTGCCGAAATACCATTTCTTGTATTTGCATTGTATGGCAAGCTCATCAAAAAACGCATTGAGTGCAGATACGGAAAACTTCTCATTCTGTTGCATAAGCAGGAATTCTCTTGTTTTTGAGGGGGGCTCGTGGGTAATTATAAGGTCAACCTCGTAATTTACGCTTTCAAGCTTTGTAACAGCAGCAAGAAGCTCCTCTTTTGTGGGAATTTCAAGCCTTTGTACATCATCACCGTCAAATCGAAGCTCTGCTTCTGGTGATTCACCGCCGCCCATGGTAAATATTTTCATTCCCTCAATGGTGAAAATCTGACCTCTCATAAGGTGATAAAGATTGCCGCATATGTTTCTTGCTTTGCCGCCGTTGTAGTCCTGCACGGGGAATTTGTTAAGCAGCTTAAAGTTTTCATGCGTGCCGTCAACGAAGCAAATATTATATTTTCTTTTACCCAGATTCCTTAAAATCTTGTCTTCATTTTTGGAGTCATCCCATATAAAGCCAAAATCACCGCACACAATTAACGTGTCGTGCAGCTTCATAAATTTTAACGCTTCGGGTGAAAGCCTTGATAAGTCACCGTGAATATCGCCTGTGATGTAGACCATAATTTGCTCCAATCTGTAATTTAATGTGCAATGTACAATTAATTAACAATAAAAATGGGTTAAAGGGCGAAGCCATTTCCTGCATTATACATTGTACATTGTTAATTAGATAAATTATTGTTTTCTCTTTACATTTTGTAATAATAATTGTATAATTATTATATCACAATCGGGTGGGTGTGTCTATGAAAAAATCAATAATTTTTATAATAATTTTAATTTTGGCGTTAATGCCTGTTTTTTCGGTGTGTTCGTATGCCGAATATTATAACACAAGAATCAGCGAAAATATGTATTCGGATGCATATTTGCTTGTAAATACCGATACGGGTGCAATTATATTTTCACAAAATGCTGACAAACAGTTGAAATGTGCATCTCTTGTTAAAATTGCAACCATGGCTGTTGTTGTGGATAATTGTTCTGACCTTGACGAAATCGTTACCGTTACAGAATCTTCTCTTGCACCGCTTAAAAATATTTACAGTGCATCGTGTAACCTTGTTGCAGGTGAGCAGATATCAGTAAGAAATCTGCTATATTGTGCTATGCTTAAAAATGCAAATGATGCCTGTAACGTTCTTGCAGAGTACATCGGCGGCAGTATAGAGAACTTTGTGGTTATGATGAACGATTTTGCAAAAAGTCTGGGATGTACGAATACCAATTTTACAAATGCTCACGGTCTTGATGAGGAAGGGGAGTATTCCTCTGCTTACGATATGTATCTTATGACTCAATACGCCATGAAAAATTCTGTTATTGCAGATATGGCGGCAACGGTAAAATATACGGTTCCTGCAACAAATATGAGTGAAGAACGCAATCTTACGAGTGTATGCGACATTATCAAAAGCGGAACAAGATATTATTATGAGTATGCAAAGGGCTTTAAAACAGGTCAGACCGATGAGGCTCAGAGATGTGCGTCCGTTGTTGCAACAAAAGATGCCTATACTTATATTGCCATCGTGCTCAGTGCACCGAATAAATGTGTTGATAAATGCGGATATGTTGATAACACGGCATTATATGATGCAAGGCGAATGCTTAAATGGGCGTACTCCAATCTTAGAATGACTACTATAGCTGAAACCACGGAAATGATTACGACAGCTCCCGTTTCCCTTTCTTCACAGACCGATACGGTGCGTCTTGTGCCCGAAACACAGCTTCAGGCTTTACTGTTAAGCTCTGTTGATTATTCAAGTTTTGAATATATAATTGACGTGCAAGAGGATATTACCGCACCTGTAAAAAAAGGTCAGGTTCTTGGTACTGTTAAAATAAGATATGCAGACAGCGTAATTGCCGGCGTAAATCTTGTTTCGGCAGAAGATATTTCCCGAAGCGGTTTTCTTTATTTTGTTGATATACTCAAAAAAATCGTCACATCTCCAATATTCCTTATAATTTTCAGCTTAGCACTTATAGGTATTTTTGTTTACTTTGTAATTGTGTATAACAGAAACAGAAAAGTGCAAAAACAAAGCCGTGAGAGGCTTCGTAAAATAAAAGAAGATAACTATGCTGAACATTCAAATCTTGACGAGGTTTATAAAGACTAAAAAGCATTATTTTTGACATTATTTTGTTTGTTATAAATATTTAAGGGATTCTTTCAGGTATTGCACCTGTCGGAATCCCCTTGTTTTTTTGTTTTATTTTTAATAGCTATTTAATGTCCGTTTGGCACTCTGTTCAGCATGCCTTTTTCTTTTGTTAAATCAGCATGAAGCAAATCTGCAAAAGTAATTATAAGCAGAATCTCTGCAAACCATATAGCCCTTGTGCCGAAAATTTTACAGGTAACAGTTGCTAAAGTAACACCTAAAATGAATACGCTGATCATGCCGGCATGAAAAAGACTTCTTTTTATAAAGTTGGTTTCTTTTCTGTGTTTGAGCCATTTTACAAGATAAACTCCCATGCTTCTTACGTGTGCGGTACAAAATGTTGTTGCCATAGGTATTTTTTCTGCAGCTCTGAAAGTGTTGTATTGCATGGAACACATGAAGTTTACAAGTATATGGCAAATCTGTACGGGGGCTGATTCGGGAATGAAACCTAAAATTAACACTATAAGTATTTCAAAACCTATAAACAATGTGTCCCAACGCAGGGGGCTTCTTCTGTTCACTTTTTTTGGTAAAAATTCAGAAATCATTGTTCCGCTAAGGTATGATACCATGGGAATCAAATAGTATAATGCAAGACTCCAATCGGCATTTCCCACAGCAATACCGAAAAGCACGAAATTTGCTGTTTGAGCATTACAGAATACGCCGCCTCTGCTTGAATAGGTATAACCGCCGTAGAATCCGCCTATGCACATCATCAATGCAAATACCCACCAACGCTCACATTCAAGCAGAAAATTATCGTTTTCCTGTTTTTGTCTTATCTTATCCATTATTTTACAGTTCCGTCAGGGTTGAATAAGGGGAGCTTTTCAAGATAGATAATATCATCTCTGTACTGAGCGTCGCCCTCTGCAAGAATCGTCATTTTGCCGCAAACCTCACCGCCCGTTTGCATAACAAGCTCCTCAATGGCTCTGAGTGATTCGCCTGTTGAAATAACATCGTCAACAATGAGTATCTTTTTGCCTTTCATCATTTCAGCGTCGGCAGTATCAAGGTAGAGCTTTTGCTCGCCGGCAGTAGTTATGGATTGTACGGTAACTTCAAGCACACCTGTCATGTAGAGCTTAGGTTTTTTTCTTACAAGAAAATATTTGCTGTCACCGTGCTGACGAGCCATTTCGTGAATAAGCGGGATACCCTTAGCCTCAGCAGTAATAAGATAATCATACTCAGGTGCTTTTTTCAAAAGCTCACTTGCACAGGCAACAGTAAGCTCAGCATCGCCGAAAATTACAAATGCACCAATGTAAAGGTCGTCCGTTACCCTGCAAAGCGGTAATGCTCTGTCAAGCCCTGCAATATTCATTTTGTAGTCCATTTTCGTATCCTCCAAATATAAATCTACAAATATCATTATAATCCTTACAAAAAAAATGTCAATCCCAAAAAAATCTATTATTTTTTCAATAAAAGACTATTAATATCAAAAAAAATATGATACAATACTTATTACAACAGTTACGGAGAGTGAAAAATTATGACCGATGTAAAGATAATTTCACACAGAGGTGCAAACAGATACGCACCACAGAATACCTTACCTGCATTTAAAAAGTCAATTCAGCTTCTTTCTCACGGCGTTGAAACAGACGTACATATGACAAAAGACGGTGTTCCTGTTATCTGTCACAATTATACGATTAACGATACAAGTAACGGTATGGGCACACTCGCTTCATACACTCTTGAAGACCTTAAAAGGTTTGATTTCGGTGCATACTTTTCTCCCACATTCAGAGGTACACCTATTCCAACTCTTGATGAATTTCTTGAGCTTATTGCCGAATCCGATATTGAGATAATGAATATAGAGCTTAAAAAACCCAGAGCCAATGAAACAGATATCGTTAAAAAGACTATTGCCGCAGTTAAAGCTCACGGACTTTTTGACAGATTGCTTATATCAAGCTTCAGTTCAACATTACTTGTTGAGGCTAAAAAGCTTGACCCAAGATGTAAAACAGGCTATTTGTATTCACCCAATAACTTCTACTCACCATGGCAGTTGGCAAACCCCGTAGGTTTTGCTAAAAAAATAGGTGCTGATGCATTACATCCCATGAATATTTACGTAGGTCCTCTTTATGTGAAATTGGCTCACTCACAGGGTATTAAGGTCAATGTATGGACTGTAAACAGTGAGTTTGAAATAAAACGTCTTATCAAGTGCGGTGTTGACGGTATTATTACCGATTGTCCCGATAAGGTATGGCAGATTAAAAAAGAAATGAACAGATGAGGTAGTGTATGAAAATTAATTTTGTAGTTCCGTGTCTGCTCGGTCTTGAAGCTCCTATTGCTGAGGAGCTCAGGGAAATGGGTGCATCGGATGTTGCCGCAGAAAACGGCAGAGTTTTGTTCTCAGGTGATGAGAGTATTCTTGCAAGAGCAAATATTTGCTCAAGATTTTCCGAAAGAATACAGATTCTTATGGGCACTTTTGAAGCTCATTCATTTGAAGACTTATTTCAGGGCACAAAGCGTCTTCCTTGGGAAAATTGGATTGGTAAGGAAGATAAATTCCCCGTAAAGGGCTATTCACTCAATTCAGACCTTTTCAGCGTAAGCGATTGTCAGTCTATTATAAAAAAAGCCGTTGTTGAAAGGCTTAAAACAAAGTACCACGTTGAATGGTTTAAAGAAACAGGCTCATTGTACCAGATTCAGTTTTCAATTATGAAAAACAAGGTAAGTCTGCTTATTGATACCACAGGTGCAGGACTTCACAAAAGAGGATACAGACCTGCGTCAAATGCCGCACCCATTAAGGAAACTCTTGCGGCGGCTCTTTGCTATTTTGCAAGACTTCGTGATTTCCATACTTTGTATGACCCAATGTGCGGTTCGGGTACGATTCTTACCGAAGGTGCTATGATGGCAAAAAATATAGCTCCCGGCGTAAACAGACATTTTACAGCCGAAGGCTGGAAGCAGATTCCGTCAGAAATATGGCAACAGGAGAGAGACCGTGCAAAAAGTCTTGAAAAAACCGATATAACATTTAAAGCTTACGGCTCGGATATTGATGCTCAGGCTCTTAAAATCGCAAAGGAAAACGCAGAGCGAGCAGGCGTTGCCGACCTCATATCTTTCAGCAACGCAGATGTTGCCGATTTTAACCCCGTAACAGACAGAGGTACCGTTATTATTAACCCGCCCTACGGTGAACGGCTTATGGATTCATCATCCGTTCAACAGCTTTATAAAAATATCGGCAAAGTGTTCACACCCCAAAGAGGTTGGGCGTACTATATAATTACTGCTGATGAGGATTTTGAAAAGTCATTCGGCAGAAAAGCAGATAAAAGAAGAAAACTTTACAACGGCATGATAAAATGTCAGTTATATATGTATTATAAATGATTATGAAAGATATAATTGCAAAAATTAAATTAGACGATGCCTACATAGAAAATGTAACATTTAATGACCATTCTGTGGAATGTTGTGATTTTTCGGGTGTTGATTATCAATGCGTAGTGTTTGAGGCATGTCGTTTTGAAAAATGCAGTTTTGATAAATCTGCGTTTGTAGATACAAAATTTATAAACTGCATATTTGTAAACTGTAAATTCAAGAGTGCGTATCTTAAAAATTGTGAAATTACAAATTGCCGCTTCGACTATTCCGATTTTTCCGACAGCCATTTAAAAGAAATTTCTTTTACAAGAACCTCATGCTGCTTTGCTCTTTTTTCCGAGTCAAAGTTTGAAAATGTACTTTTTTCACAATGCGATTTAAAAATGGCAGTTCTTGCGGAGGTAAAGCTGAAGCACACCGAGTTTAACGATGTTAATTTGGCAAGTGCGGATTTCTTTAAAACAAGCCTTAAAAATGTTGATTTGTCAAGCTGTGAAATCGCAGGAATCACAGTTTCCGACAACTTTAAAGAGCTTAAAGGTCTGCGTCTTAACGCTTCACAAGCACAGGATATCGCACAGATATTGGGTGTCAAATTTATATAAAATCTATAGCTTCGGGCTGTTTCTTTAAAGGACAACCCGAATTTTTTTTGTACAAAAAGAAGACCTCTGTAAAGAAGTCTTCTAATACTTTATTAATCATCCTGTACCGCATGCTTTTGATTGAATTTATCCAGAAGTAACGCTGCAACGATGCCCGCTGCCAGACACACAATATTTACGATGCAGCTTACTGCGGATACGGTGAAGCTCTCAAAGGGAATAATCATAACCGTTGCCGCAATAACTATGCCGATAATTGCATGAAATGATACGGAATAATGCTTGTCGAAAAGAGCGTTTACTGCTTTTGCAAATAAAATTACTGTAGCCAAAGCTCCGATACCGCCGGGTATTAACACCGAAAAATCAAGATGTCCGATTCCGTCAACAAACGGCTCATACAAGCCTAAAGGCATCAGCAATGTGGAAAAACTCATTCCGGGAGCAATTACACTGAGTGCAAGACAGAATCCGCAGAATAAATACCACGCAAAATTCGGAGCAATTTGTACTGAAAATACACGCAGGCCGATTAACAATGCAAAAATAAATACCATCGCAACAGCCATTGAAATGTAAGAGCCTTTACTTCGCCCCTGTTCACCAGCCTCTTTGAAAAGAGAGGGGAGCATACCCGTAATCAGACCGATGAAAACGCAAACTGACGGTGCGGGGTATTTATCCAACAAAAATGACAGCAGATTTGCAACGCCCAAAAAACCAATAACGCCGCCGATGACAACGGGAAGCAGCTTTGGTATGTGAGTTTTGAATTTATGTAGGGGATCAGCAAGGAATTCCATAATTGTTTTGTAAATTCCGAACACAACGCAGAGCACACCGCCGGAAATTCCGGGTAAAACTGCTCCGAGTCCTATCAATGCCCCTTGAAATATCTTTAAGATGAAAGATTTTTTATTGCCTTTCATATATTTCTCTCCTCAAGAAACTTTTTAGATGAAATAAGTATACTCTTGTCGTTCTCAAATTTAAGCTGTTTTAACGCACTTTTGTAATCCAACCAGACATAAGCATCAATCTCTTCCGGTTGAATAACGGTTTTGGTATCTGATGTGTTTGCTAAAAAGATGGTAACTCTTTTTTCAACCCTACCTGCAATTTTGTATTCGGAGGTTGAACTGTAACCGTCAATAATATTAATATGCAAACCTGTTTCTTCCAATACCTCACGTTTTGCAGTTTGATATTGAGTTTCGCCACGTTCGATATGACCTTTAGGAAACCCCCAATGTGCGCTTCGCTTGTTTTTTATAAGTAAAAACTTGCGTGTTCCCTCTGTGTTTCTGAAAACAACCGCACCGCAGGAGCTTTCATAAAGACATTCAAGCTTATAAGGTCTGTTTTTTTCAAGAAATTTAATAGCATCCTCAATTTCAAAATTAATATATCTTGATTTTTTTGGTGCTACGATAATATAATTCGGCCTTTTGTCTTGATGACGGACAACGGCAATAATCCTTCCTTCAAAAATATTGACAGGGTGATTGATACCCATAACGCAGGCAGACTGAATGAAAGTTCGTTTTTCTGTCTTTATTTCGGCTACACCGAAATTCAGCATATACTTGGTATTAGTTTTGCTGTCAAAGGAATTGAAGGGTTTAGTGATGCGTACTTTGACACTTTTGCCCAACATAATAAATTCTTCCTTACTGATAGATATATAGGCTTATTATACAATAAAACCATATATGTTGCAAGGCTTTTTTTATAAAAAATTTATATATCGGAAAAACTACGCAAACAAACGACCAATCAAACTCAAAATTAATATAAATAAGGGCAACGGAATATCCGCTACCCTTGAA
>CAZBVV010000070.1:0-9566 GCA_964495345.1 uncultured Eubacteriales bacterium | reverse complement strand
TGACTACAGAGGACGAAGCAACTCTTCAGCAGAGAGATGATAAAGCACAGATTCCGATTATCAAGAATGATAAGGGTTGTCTTCTTACAGATGTAAGCAAAATCAAGTCAGCAACTATGACTGAAAGCGGCGGAAAGACAACTATCGTTATCGTTCTTCACGATGAAACGAATCCTCTCCCTGCAGAAGAAGGTGCAACATCCTGTGACAGTGCTATAGGTTCAATGTTCAATCCTCTTAATCAGAAGGAAATTGACAACATCGTTTCTGAGTTCTCAGCAGTTGTTACTGTTAAGAAGTTTGAACTTACAGGTAAAGATTGTACAGCTACACTTGTATTTGATACAGCAACAGGTCAAGTTGAATCTCTTAATCAGATTATGAACTACTATATTGATGTTGAAGCAAGCGTTTTGGGTATGAGCTTCCTTACAGTTGCAGGTTATGCTACTCTTACAAACAACATGACAATCGACAACGTTGTATACAAATAATAAAATCAGCAGAGCTTAACGGCTCTGCTTTTTTTGCTTTATAGGAAACAGCGTTTCAAAGATTTATTAATATGTTTAATTGATAAACAATAATTTAATGTACAATGTACAATTTACAATGTACAATTAATTAACAATGAAAATGGGTTAAAGGGCGAAGCCCTTTCCACCATTGTACATTATACATTGTAAATTGTTAATTCGCTAAATTATTGTTTATCTGTGTTTTTTTTGAGATACAATAAAAGCACCCAATTTAACGGGTGCTTAAATTTTACTCAGCTTCAGTTGCTACACTCTCTGCAAGCTTTGTTATACAAGATTTACATATTTTGTGGTCATTATATTCGACAAGCTCATCTGAACTGCTGCAAAGAAAACAAGAGGGGGAATATTTTTTAAGTATTATCTTATCTTCATCAACAAATACTTCAAGTTCATCCTGTGCATCTACAATGTTAAGATGCTTTCTTAATTCCATTGGGATAACAAATCTTCCTACCGCATCTATCGGTCTTTTTATACCGGTTGTTCTCATACCTATAACATCCTTTCTTTTATATTAATATATCATTATAAGCTTGTTTTGTCAACAAAATTTGACAAACTTTAATGGTTGCAGCAAAAACAAAAAGCCTGCGTTCAGCAGGCATTAATTTATTTCAGGAGAGTTTTTGTCATCAACATTATTATTTGCATCCTTATCGCCTATAGTTGCAAACCAACTCTGGATGAGGTCAATGATATACATAATATAATTAATAATTTGAGTAAAACTGTTCAAATGCATAGACCTCCGTTTCTTGTATGATTTTAATTCATACATATGATATCATAATGTTGTAGAAACTGCAAGTGTTTTTTATAAATATTATTGTTTTTTTCATAATTATAACAAAATTATGTCAACATTCGGAGATTATATGCATAATATGTTGATTATATGAAAAATGGAAGCTGTTTTAAGCTCCCATTTTTAATTATTGTTATTCTGTTTCAGTATCGTTTGCACCTGAAAGAAATGATCCGAAAAGATTTTTGATAATGTCAATGATTCTTTCAATAAGATCAAGAATTTCATATATATCGTAAGATTCGAAGCCGGTATTAAACATCCATATTCACTCCTTTCTAAAAGTTACCATGTAAATTATAACATCAAATACAGTATAAATCAACAGTTTTTTTTAATTTGATTTATTGTCAAGGAAACCTATCTTATACATAATGAATGCACACAATACGGATGCTACAATTCCGGGGAAAATGAGAGTGGAAGCACCGATTTTAGGCACGAATACCAAAATGATAAGCATTATGATGATAGGAGCAAAGGATATTTTCCAGTTCTTTACAAAGTAACCTGCACCGAGTGCACCGAAAAGGGCAGGAATAACCTGTTTGAATGCAGGCATAAGTAACGCACTTTGTGTAAATGTTTCAAGAAAAGGAGCAAAAGCAATAATACCTATTGCAAGCACTATTGTAGTTACGATTGAAGATGTTGCAATAGCTATTGTAGAAATAACCTCGCCCTCTTCCGTGTTGGATTTTACATTTGCACTTTCCATAGCACTGATAGCACAGGGGAGTTTAAGATTTACGATGTTTCCTGTAACGAATGAGAGATAAGTTCCGCCTGCTCCGAGCATAGGTGTGTAGAATATAACCTCAACCACCGCAACGGTCCAATAAAGAGGGATAAGCTTCATTAATCCCTGCATAATCTTTGCCACGGACGGTGTTACACCTAAATACAAAGATATAGCTAACGGGAACATTATAAGCACACAAAGGGCTGTTACGGTTGAGATGCGTCCCCAATTATGTACTTTGTCATAATATGATTTTTCTTGTTTTGTCTTTGTTTTTGCCATTTTTAACCCCTCCATTCAAGCAAAGCTATTTCGGGCGGCAGTACATTATATGCAACAATAGCCGCAACCATAGCAACAATCATTCCGATAGGCATAACGAAAGGTTCAAGCCATGTGAGATTGAATTTTTTTGTAATCAGTTCAAGAACTATTGAAACCACAATAGCAGTAACAAGTGTTATCAAAGATATAACGCCGGCACCGTCACCGAATGTATCTGCATTGCCTGCACCGAGAATAGAGTTAGCTATAAACGCACCGATAAGACCGATGAAAAGTGCAGGAGTTACATAATCCATAAAGCCAGCAAATCCTCTTTTAGCCTTTTTATTACCGTTTGAATCAGCAGTTTGCACAGCATCTTCGTTTGCAGTAGCTTCGGCTGCCTTCTTTTTACCTGCGTTGATAAACTTTTTGTGCAAAGGTTTTGCAACAAAAGGCAGAATTACAAGGGAAAAACAAATACCTAACGTCATAACCCATGCAATACCAGCAAAAACCTCGGGATCTGTAATGGGCTCTGTAATGCCTGTTGTTATACCGAATGCATTGATTGCTTCTGTTGCGGCAACAGTTTCGTATGTAATGTTGCCTATAACGGACAAGCGAACCCAAGGAATAACAAGACCGAGTGCAGGAGCAAGTGCAATAACGGTTGCAAGCACGGAAAGTGCAGATGGAATTGTAAAAACAGCACTTGATGTAATTGTATTGCGGAGATTTTTCTTTTCAATACCCAATTTTTCACCCTGCTTCCATGCTTTAACCAGAAAGAATACTGATTGAGCAAGTACAAAAAGAATTACACAGGCGGCAATCAGATAAAGAGTTGTTGAGCTTCTGAAATCCATAGTTCCACTTCCTATTTTTAAGATAATAAAATATTACAATTTTTTATTTACAAAGTCAATACTTTAAACATTAAGTAACAATTTTTTTGTTATAGCATAATATACCATTAGGTGTAATATCAACAATGCCGCAGTTGTTTTCTCTTACGCTGCCGGGATTTAACATATATAAGCCGTCGCAATAATGAACATACGGCGTATGGGTGTGACCGAAAAGCACAAGCCTTGCACCTTTCTCCCTTGCTTTTTCTTCAAGCATCTGATAACCGAATTTTACTTTTTCACCGTGACCGTGTGTGCAGTAAGTTCTAACGCCGTCAAACTCCTCTAAGGCAAGTGCAGGATGATTACAGTATGAGCCGTCGCAATTACCTCTTACGATAACAGTTTTTTTGCCTTTGAGCATAGGAGTTGAACCGATTTTTTCCATGTCATGCACGCCGTCACCGAGAAAAATAACGGCATTTGCATTCCATGTGTTATCAATAGCCATTCTTAAGGAAATATAATCACCGTGGGAGTCTGAAAGTACAAGTAAACGCATCATAATCACCTTTCATTTTTCATAATATTTTGTAAGGGAGGGGAATGTATGTCTGATAATTTAGAAGATATGATAAGCCATATAAAAAATAACACCGATGAAGAAAACAGGGAGCTTGCAAGCAGTCTGCAAGAAAGTTTAAGTGCAGAACAGGCATCAAAGCTCAACGGTATTTTGTCTAACCGTGAACTTTTGAATAAACTGATGGCATCCGATGCCGTCAAAAATATTTTGAGCAAACTCGGCGGTGGTCAGAATGGAAATCAGTGAAATTCTGTCTTCTCTTTCGGAAGACGATATAAAACAACTTAAAAATGCCGCAAATTCTATTTTCGGGCAAGATATGACGGAAAAGCAAAGTTCAAAATCGAATAGTTCAAACCTGTTTAATTCGGATTTGCTTGAAAATATCGGTAAAATAAGCAACGCTGTTTCACACGATGATGACAGAACGGCACTTATAAAGGCTCTTAAACCGCTTTTGAGCGAGCCGAGGCAACAGAAAGCGGATGAGGTTATAAAAATATTGCGTCTTGTTCAACTTATTCCGCTTTTAAAGGATTCAGGGCTGTTAAAGGGCTTATTGTGAGGTGACACCATGAGAGATTACACCTATCAGGATATGCTTAAAATGCAGGAGGATGCGGCAATAAGGGTACGGGAGATGAAAAAGCGTGCTACGGTTGCTTTAGAAGAAAATACAAGCACTACCTCTGTACCTTTACCCGATCGGGTGCGTCATATATCATATCCGGTTGAATTACCGGAAAGTCATACACAGATACAGCAAGAAGAAAATCAGCCTGCCGAACATACAGGAATTATCGACCTGTTAACAAAAGATAAGGATGCAATATTGATTCTTGCATTATTGTTGGTGTTGTATGACAGCGAAGACAGCGATCAATTTATATCTCTTGCGTTGATTTATCTTCTTTTATAATACTTATATACAAGAATTAAAAACTGTGTCACATAAGTATATGTTTTACATTTTTATAACGATTAATTTACAATATATTAACAAATGTTGCGAAAATGTGTGATAGTATTAAATCAACGGTTAGACTCAATTTTTTGAAATATGAAAATGGAGGAAAAATAAAGTGCTGGAATCAATGGTAAACTTTTTTATGACTATTATCAATGCAATAAAAGCATTATTCGGTTGATTTTTTCTTATGGTAAACACAAGACGGAGCAGGAATGCTCCGTCTGCTTTTTTATCTCTCTTCGCGGAAATAGGGGAGTCCCAAACTTGCGGGTGGCTGATGTTCACGTTTTTTACGCATACTTGTAACAACAAGCACTATGATAGTAACAACATACGGAAGCATTTTAAAAAGCTCCTGCGTTTCTGTTCCAAGTCCTTGCATATAGTTGTTTGCATTACACAATGCACCGAAAATGAACGAACCCAGAATTGCCGTTGACGGTTTCCAAAGAGCAAAGATAACAAGCGCGATTGCCATCCAACCTCTGTCACCGAATGCGTTGTTTGACCACACGCCGTTTGCGTATGACATAACATACTGAAGTCCGCCCAGACCTGCTATTGCACTGCCTAAACAGGTTGCAACATATTTGTATTTCGTAACGTTTATACCTGCCGCATCTGCTGTGGCAGGATTTTCGCCTACTGAACGAAGGTTGAGTCCCACACGGGTGCGGTTAAGCATAAAAGATGTAACAATTGCTATGATTATTGCCAAATATGTAAGGAAATCGTGTGAGAAAAATATTTCTCCGAATACGCCTAAATCATCTGCAAAAGGTAGCTTTACAGAAAAGAAACTGCTTGTTTTTGTAAGAGCTATTGAGGGCATTTCCGTATCTGCAAGCTTTATAAGTGAGCCTCCGAAAAAGTTTCCCAAACCCATGCCGAATGTTGTAAGTGCAAGACCTGTAACATTCTGATTTGCACGCAAGGTAACTGTAAGAACGCTGTATATAAGTCCCATAAGAGTTGCACCGAGAACAGCACAAACCAACGGAATTATAACGGCAAGAAATCCATTCATGGATTCAATGTTGTTGCCACAGGCATTTTCGTAAAGAAATGAGCCTATAACGCCGCTTATTGCACCAACGTACATAATACCCGGAATACCAAGGTTGAGATGACCTGATTTTTCCGTTATGATTTCACCTGTTGAGCCGAAAAGAAGCGGTACACCTAAAAGTATTGCTCGGCAAATAAACTGAACTATCATTCTTTTACCTCCTTCTTACTGTGGCGGAATTTTACGGAGTATCTTATAAGGAATTCACAGCCTACAACACAGAGGATTACAATACCTACAACAATATCCGCAAAAGAAGCATTAAGCATACAGGTATCGGCAACTTTGCTTGCACCGAGACGAAGGAAGCAGATAACACCTGTCATAAGTACCATTACAAAGGGATTGAACTGACCGAGCCATGATACCATAATCGCAGTAAATCCTTGACCGCCGACTGTGTTTGTGTTAATGGAATGGTCTGTACCTGCAACAAGGAGCATACCTGCAACACCGCAAAGTGCACCGGAAATCATCATTGTGCGGATGATAACTTTTTTTACATTGATACCGATATATCGTGCCGTGTTCTGGCTTTCGCCTACAACGGAAATTTCGTAACCGTGTTTGCTGTATTTAAGATATACGTACATAAATACGCAGATAACGGCAACTATTATAATATTAATAAGATACCTGTTGTCACCGATAACGGGAAGATTACCCTCAGACACGGGCTGAATGATATTTGAACCGCCGCCTACTATGTAAACATAATATGCAATTATCTGTGTTGCAATATAGTTCATCATAAGAGTGAAAAGCGTTTCGTTCGTGTTGAAAAGTGCTTTGAAAATTGCGGGAATAACACCCCATACGGCACCTGCAAGAATACTTGTAATAATAACTACTGCAAGCAAAACAGGGTAAGAAAGTGTTTGACCCAGATTTATCATGCAAATCATAGCAGCAAGTCCGCCCATGAGTGCCTGACCCTCAGCACCGCAGTTCCAGAACTTCATTTTGAATGCGGGCGTAAGTGCAAGTGCAAGACAAAGAAGAATTGCAATTTCCTGAAGATATTTCCACAGCATTACCGTTGAGCCTGTTTCAATTCTTCCGAAAACACCGCGATACATAATTTCAAATGTTTCAAAAAGACTTTTTTCTGTAAGCACCATAGAAATACAGCCTATAAGAAAAACTGAAACAACAATAGTTGCAATACGGATAAGCCATGCTTTCCATAAGGGCATATCGTCACGCTTAACAATATGTATAAGCGGTTCACGATGGTGCTTTACAGCTTTTGTATTATCCATTGTCATTCTCCTTTGCGTTAAAATCTGATTTTGTCATAAGAAGACCGATTTCTTCTTTTGATGTTGTTCTGGCATCAACAACACCTGTTATTTTGCCCGAACCAATAACCATGATTCTGTCGCAAAGCTCAAGAAGTACATCAAGGTCTTCACCGACAAATATTATAGAAACACCGTTTTCTTTTTGTTCATTCAAAAGGTTGTATATCATGTATGAAGAGTTGATATCAAGACCTCTTACGGGGTAAGCAACCATAAGAACGGTTGGGGATGCCGCAATTTCACGACCTACAAGAACTTTTTGAACATTACCGCCGGAAAGTCGTCTTACAGGGGTATTTGCATTAGGTGTAACAACCTCAAGGTCGTTGATGATTTTCATGGCAAGGTCTTTGGGAGCTTTTCTCTGCAAAAACATTGAATGACCTTTTGAGTAGCTTCTGAGCATCATGTTGTCAATAATATCCATGTTGCCGACAAGTCCCATACCAAGTCTGTCTTCGGGTACGAAAGAAAGACGTACACCCATATCTCTTATCTGCACAGGTGTTTTATCACGAAGATTCTCTTTTTTGCCTGTCTTGGGATCAATATATGATATTTCACCGGAAGAAATATGCTGTAAGCCTGCAATAGCTTCAAGCAATTCACGCTGACCGCTGCCGGCAATACCTGCAATACCCAGGATTTCTCCGCTTTTAGCAGAGAATGAAACGTTGTCAAGCACGGTTGTGCCCTGCCTGTCCACACAGGAAATGTCCTTTACAACAAGACGCTCTTCGCTGTTTTTCGGCTCGCTTCTTTCAATGTTGAGAGTGATTTTCTTGCCAACCATCATTTCAGTAAGTTCGCTTTCGTTTGTTTCGGCAGTGTTTACGGTTCCTACATACTCACCTTTACGAAGAACGGCAACTCTGTCGGAAAGTGAAAGAACTTCATGCAGTTTATGAGTAATGATGATAATACATTTGCCGTCATCACGCATATTGCGAAGAATTTTGAACAGTTTTTCTGTTTCCTGGGGAGTTAAAACTGCGGTAGGCTCGTCAAGAATCAGAATATCTGCACCTCTGTAAAGCACCTTGATAATTTCAACGGTCTGCTTTTCGGATACTGACATGGAATATATCTTCTTTTCGGTGTCAATTTCAAATCCGTACTGTTCGCTGATTTTTTTGATGTCAGCAGTTGACTTTTTAAGGTCGTATTTTCCGTTTTCAATACCCAGAACGATGTTTTCGGCGGCACTGAAAACATCAACAAGTTTGAAATGCTGATGAATCATACCGATTCTGTAGTCAAAAGCATCTTTAGGTGAAGTAATTGTTGCTTCTGCACCGTCAACAAAAATCTGACCTTCATCCGGAAAATAAATACCCGATATCATATTCATCAAAGTAGTTTTTCCGCTTCCGTTTTCGCCAAGAATAGAAAGAATCTCACCACGGTATGCGGTAAGATTTACATTTTTATTTGCAATTACCTTGCCAAATCGTTTGGTTATATTTTTAAGTTCAATAGCCGGCTGTTTTGACACGATTCCAACCTCATTCCTTTTTATTCTCAAGAAATTGTTGTACGTAAATACAGCAATTTCTTCAAAATCAGTCTAAGATGGGATAACCCACCTTAGACTGCAAGTTAATAATTAGCCGTAGTTTCTGTCAAGAAGAGTGATACCGTCGATTTCCATATCGAAGTAAGGAGCTGAACGGTACTTTGACTCGCAGAATTCACCGTTTGCGATAACTTCTGTATCTTTCTCGTAATCTGCATCAGTATCAACGTCTGCAAGGTAAGAAGTAACAGCTTCGCCACCTACTGTGAATGTAGCTGTATCGAATACGTTGAGAGAACCGTCAAGGATCTTTGCCTTAACCTCTGCAATTTTAGCAGCTGTGCCTTCTGCAGCAGCAGCTTCGTTAACGTCTGTAAGAACAACAGAACCTGTTTCGATTGTACCTGTCCAGTCAGTAGCAATAGCTTCACCGTTCTGTACACACTCGATCATGTATGTAAAGTAGGGTGTCCAGTCAATTCTGGATGAAACGATGAATGTGTTGGGACAAGCAGCTACAGTTGAGCCATTGTAGGAAACGTTGGGAACACCTGCTGTTTCACAAGCTGTGGGAGCACCCATTGAGTCTGCGTGCTGGCTGATAAGTACACAACCGCCGTTGATAAGAGCCTGTGCAGCTTCTTTTTCGAGCTGTTCGTTGTACCATGAACCTGTGAACTTAACGTCCATTGTTACTGTGGGGCAAACTGATTTTGCACCAAGGTAGAAAGATGTGTAACCGGAAATAACTTCAGCAAATGTGAAAGCACCTACATAACCCATCTTTGCCTGGTCAGCAGTGATTTCGCCGTCAGCAATCATTTCGTTGAGCTTCATACCTGCAGCAACACCTGCAAGGTATCTGCCTTCGTAAATAGAAGCGAATGCGTTGTGGAAGTTAGCAAGACCTGCTGTAT
>CAZBVV010000069.1:0-9737 GCA_964495345.1 uncultured Eubacteriales bacterium | reverse complement strand
CCATTATCGAAATGGGTGACGGCGTTCAGGAGGTTCTTGCAACAGCAGGTAACAACCGTCTTGGCGGTGACGATTTTGACCAGCGAATCATTGATTGGCTTGCAAGCGGATTCCTTGCAGAACAGGGTATAGACCTTCGTGGTGATAAAATGGCTATGCAGCGTCTTAAAGAGGCTGCTGAAAAAGCTAAAATTGAGCTTTCAGGTGTTACAACGTCACAAATCAGCCTTCCTTTCATCACAGCAGATGCAACAGGCCCTAAACACCTTGAAACAACTCTTACAAGAGCAAAGTTCAATGAGCTTACAGCTGATCTTGTAGAAGCAACAATGGGTCCCGTAAGACAGGCAATTTCCGACTCAGGTCTTAAAATTTCCGAAATTGATAAAATCCTTATGGTTGGCGGTTCTTCAAGAATTCCTGCCGTTCAGGATGCAATTAAAACATTTACAGGCAAAGAGCCTTTCAAGGGCATCAACCCCGACGAATGTGTAGCTATCGGTGCTGCAATTCAGGGCGGTGTTCTCGGCGGTGAGGTTAAGGGACTTCTTCTTCTTGACGTTACACCCCTTTCACTCGGTATTGAAACTCTTGGCGGTGTTTGCACAAAGATTATCGAAAGAAACACAACAATTCCTACCAAGAAGAGCCAGGTATTCTCCACAGCGGCTGATAATCAGACATCTGTTGAGATTCACGTTCTCCAGGGTGAAAGAGAATTTGCAAGAGATAACAAAACTCTCGGCAATTTCCACCTTGACGGCATTATGCCCGCAAGAAGAGGTGTTCCTCAGATTGAGGTTACATTCGATATAGACGCAAACGGTATCGTTCACGTTTCCGCTAAAGACCTGGGTACAGGCAAAGAACAGTCAATTTCTATTACATCTTCCACAAATATGTCTAAGGAAGATATCGAAAAAGCTGTTAATGAAGCAGCTCAGTACGCAGAAGAAGATAAGAGACGTAAGGAAGAGCTTGATGTAAGAAATGCCGCAGACCAGATGGTTTACGAATCAGAAAAAATCATCAGCGAAAACGGTGATAAATTCTCTGCAGAAGAAAAGGATTCAATCACAAGAAAGATTGACGACCTTAAAGAAGCTCTCAAGGGCGATGATATCAACCTTATCAAACAGCGTCAGGAAGAACTTCAGAAAGATTTTTACGCATTGAGTGAAAAGATGTACAAGGCTGCACAGGAAGCGGCAGGTGCACAGGGCGGCGGCTTTGACCCCAACGCAGGTGCAGGCTTTGATCCCTCAGGTTTCGGCGGTGCACAGGGTGGTCAGAACGGCGGAGCAGACGGCTATTATGAAGCACCTTTCACTGATGTTGACGAATAAAATTTAATCTCGCGTGCCCCGCTTACCGGCGGGGATACGCTTGTGTTAAGGAGATAACATATGGCAGAAAAACGAGATTATTATGAAGTCCTCGGTGTGGATAAAAGTGCATCCGACGATGAAATAAAAAAAGCGTATCGCAAAATGGCAAAGAAATATCACCCCGACTTAAATCCGGGTGATGCCGCTGCGGAAGCAAGCTTTAAAGAGTGTAATGAAGCGTACGAGGTTCTTTCCGATGCCGATAAAAAGGCTAAGTATGACCGTTTCGGTCATGCAGGCGTAGACCCTAACTACGGTGCAGGTCAAGGTGGCTACGGCGGCGGATTCGGTGGCGGAATGGATTTTGATTTGGGTGACATTTTCTCTTCATTCTTCGGCGGAGGATTCGGCGGCGGTCAGCAAAGAACAAATCCCAACGCACCTCAACGAGGCAGTGACATACAAACGAATGTCACCATTTCCTTTGAGGAAGCGGCAAAGGGATGCAAACGCATACTTGATATTCAGCGTATTGAGGTTTGTGACGAGTGTAGCGGTACAGGTGCGGCTAAAGGCACTACTACCCAGACTTGTCCCGATTGCAACGGCAGAGGTCAGGTGACAACTCAACAGCGAACACCTTTCGGTGTGGTTCAATCTACGAAGGCTTGTCCCCGATGTTCGGGTAAAGGCACTATAATTCCCACTCCTTGCAGTAAGTGTAAGGGTTACGGCAGAGTAAGACGCACCGTTAAGCAGGAAGTTAATGTTCCCGCAGGTATTGATGACGGTCAGATTTTTACAATGCGTGGCATGGGCAACCGAGGAGTAAACGGTGGTCCGTCCGGTGATTTGAGAATTGGTGTTAATGTTCGTCCCCATCCGTTCTTTGAGCGTGAGGGCTTGAACGTATGGTGTGAGGTTAAGATTTCATTTGCTCAAGCGGCGTTAGGTGATGAAATACAGGTATCTACTCTTGACGGTAAGGTTAAGTGTACAATCCCAGCAGGTACTCAGCCGGGCGATGTTATAAAACTTCGTGACAGAGGTATTCCTAATGTGCACGGCAGAGGAAAGGGCGACCAACTTATTAAAATTATAGTTGAAATTCCCAAAAAACTTACACAACGTCAGAAAGAGCTTATAAAACAGCTTAATGCAGAGTTTGGCGGAAAAGCGACTAATGATGACGATGACTCTAATGATGATTTCAAAGGCTTTTTCAGCAAAAAAAAGAAATAATATTTTGAACCGTAGGTGAAAATCCTGCGGTTTTTTCTTTACTGAATCTTTGAAATTTATTAATTGTTTTATAAGAATTGCTTTATATAATATAACAAAGGAGGTTATGTTATGATGAAAAACAGATTAAATATTTTAAGAGTAATATATTGTATTTTTAAAATTGCAGTTTTTAGTATTGCTTCATTTCTTGGTTCAGGCATATCAAATGAACATGAAATAATTTATTTCTATGATATTTTTGAATTAGCGCTGACGCCTATAATATTCTGGGAATTTGCTGTGATTTGTATAATTCCTATAGCTGTTTTTTCGGTAATTGATTTTTTGATTGCTAAAAAGTTTAAATTTATGTATTTTGAAAAATTTTTACCGTTTGTTGTCTTATCTGTTTTAGCTGTTATAGTTTTGTTAGTATCAAAAACTGAATGGCTTGGATTTACTGTTGCGGCTTTTATACTTATTGCCTTACAACTTCTTATTTCAGTTATTGAATTAGCAATAAACAGAAAAGTTAAAGCTATTGCAATTTGTTCTGTTCTGATAATTGTATCGGTTGCATCATACTCGCTGTTACTTATGTATCAGAATGAACTTCGTGAAGCATTTATTGGTACTCCTGATGCCACAGGCTCTTGGGGGTCTATAAATCAGTCAGTTGAACGAGCTGATGATTGGCAACAGCTTGTAACTGATTCATTATTTAAGATAAAACTTACCGATGAAAAATCTGAGGATGATTACGGTTATATTTGTTATTCAGGTACATATCCTGTTATTGACGGCTCAACGGTATGTGTACCGCTTGCAGTTGAATTTGCCCGTCAGCACTTGGGATTTGATGATGAAACTGCTAATGGTTTTGTTAATTTTTCAACTACGCATGAAGCTTATGTTAATCTTATGAATAAAACCTCTGACCAATCATTTTTTATAAATAATGAGTATTATAAACTCATTTCTTCAAGTGACAACGGTACTGATATTATGCTCGGAACTCAGCCCTCAGAAGATGAAATTGAAACGGCATCTGAATTAGGTGTAACATTTATAAAAAAAGCTATATGTTATGATGCATTTGTTTTTATAACTCATAAAAATAACCCTATTGATACTCTGACCGTTGAACAGATACAGCAGATTTATACGGGAGCTATCAAAAACTGGAAAGATGTCGGCGGTGATTATAAAAGAATTAAAGCATATCAGCGTGAACCGAATTCCGGCAGTCAAACAGCTATGGAACAGCTTGTTATGCAAGGTTATACTATGTGCGACCCGATAACAGTGCCTATAATTGTTGGCATGGGTGAGCTTATAGATGCTGTTGCAGAATATGAAAACAGTACGTCTGCAATCGGTTATACATACAGGTATTATATTGACACACTCTATAAAAACGATAACATAAAAGTTCTTGCAATAGACGGTATTGAACCCACGGATAAAAATATCCGTGACGGAATTTACCCGTTTTCAACAAGTTACTACGGTGTTATACGAGCCGGAGATGAAGAAAAAACAGGCGGCAAATTCCTTGATTGGATTTTAAGCGAAGAAGGACAGAAATGTGTTGAACAGGCAGGGTATATCCCTGTTAATGCTACAAAATAAAAGAAAAAATCCCGATGTTCCGGGATTTTTTTATGTGTATTCAGTAATTTTCTTCAGCCTGTGATTAACTCCCGAACGGGAAAGGGGAGTTGACAGATTTGCACCAAGTTCACTCAGTGTCATTTCAGGATTTTCAAGCCTTAAAGTTGCAAGCTCTTTAAGGTCTGAGGGTAAAGAATCAAATCTTCCGCTATCTTTTAATGCTAAAATGGCTTCAATCTGTCTTGAAGCTGCGGCAAAAGTCTTTTTAATGTTTGCGGCATCGCAGTTGACTTTTCTGTTTACATTGTTGCGAACATCTTTATAAATCTTTTCGCCGATAAAATTCATTACGCCCACTTGTGCACCCATAACAGTCAGTATATCCTCAATATGATTACTGTCTTTAAAATAGACAATTTGCATACCGTTCCTGTCTGATTTTTTTGGAACTGCAGAAAAACCATTAAACAGTTCGCTCAAATCAATGCATTTATTTTTATATGCAACGTCAAATTCAAGATGATATTCCGTCTTTGGGTCGGTAACTATTCCGCAAGCTATAAAAGCTCCTCTCAAAAATGCACCGAAACAGCAATCTGCATTTTCAATATTCTCAGGTATAAGCCTGTAACTTGTTTCTGTACTTGAATATCCAAGCTCATTGAGAATTGCAATACGGCTGTCTTTTTCTTCAATAGATACCGTTATCTTTCCTGATTTTGATACAGTCTCTTTAGGTTCAGCCTGAATGAGAAATCTGATTGCATTTTTGTATTTTTCGGCTACAAATTGATAATCTGTCATTAAGCATATTTCCTGTTTTGAAAAAGCTCTGCCGAAATACAGCAAACCATAGGATTCTGCACGCATACAGCAATCGGATTCACATTTAATTTCACATAATTCTTTTTTTACATCTGATGAAAATGACATAATCTTATAAAATCTTAACCTCAGGCTCAAGTTCGACGCCTGTCTGTTCTTTAACAGTTTTTTTGATATATTCGATAAGAGCTAAAATATCGTCGGCAGTTCCGTTTTTGTTAATTACAAATCCTGCGTGTTTTTCGCTGACCTGTGCACCACCGATAGAGTAGCCTTTGAGTCCGCATTGTTCAATTAATGCACCTGCAAAATAGCCCTCTGGTCGTTTGAACGTACTGCCTGCGCTGGGAAATTCCAAGGGCTGTTTGTCTTTTCGTTTGCCCATGAGTTCATCCATTTTAGCTTTGATTTCTGTTTTATCACCTTTTTTTAGTTCAAAAACAATATCGGTTATCACATAGCTCGGATTCTTTGCGTAAAATGATGTTCTGTATCCAAGATTTAATTTGTTTTTAGTAACAGTTTCTTCGCAAAAATCGGGGTTTATATGTGTAACAGACTTTAATACATCCTTTATTTCACCGCCGTATGCACCTGCGTTCATATAAACTGCACCGCCAACCGTACCCGGAATACCGTATGCGAATTCAAGCCCCGAAAGTCCGTTTTTAAGGGCTGTGAGGCAAAGTTTTGAAAGGGAAGTACCTGCGGTACATTTAACCGTTGTGCCGTCAATGTGAATATCCGATACAAAAGATGTCATTTTGATAACAACACCTCTTATGCCGCTGTCACTTACAAGTACGTTACTGCCGTTTCCTAATACAATAACAGGAATATCTGCTTTTTTTGCCTCACTAAGCACTCTTATAAGTGCTTTTGCGTTTGAGGGAAATGCAATAATATCCGCATTACCGCCGGCTCTGAACGTAGTCTGACTGCTCATGGGTGAATCAATCAGAATCTGACAATCTGCCGATTCAACGGTGTTAATAAAGGATGAATAATCTGTCATAAAAATCTCTTTCTTATTCTGTCAGGAGAGCCGCACCGATGATACCGGCGTCGTTACCGAGCTCTGCTGCACAGATTTTTGTCTGTTTAGAAGCATGAATTGAATATGTCTGGGCTTCAACAAGTTTTCTTACCGGACCGAGAAGATTCTCTTTCTCGTTGCCAACGCCGCCGCCAACACAAAGTACCTCAGGCTGGAAAGTGTTGATAATATTTGTCATTCCGCAAGCAAGATATCCCATATAATTCTTTACAACAGCAGTAGCAGTTTCGTCACCTGCTCGCATAGCATCAAATGCTGTTCTGCCGTTAACGTTTCTGAGTTTGCCGTCTTCAACAATATCCCACATTTTTGTAAAGGGGTCTTTTTTCATAGCATCTTTTGTCTGCTGAATAAGAGCAGTTGCCGATGAATAACGCTCCCAGCAGCCTCTTCTGCCGCAGTTGCACTGTTCACCATTGTATACAATAACAGTATGACCCATTTCGCCTGCTGCGTAGTTCACGCCGGTAACAAGCTTACCGTCTACGACAATACCGCTGCCTACACCCGTGCCGAGAGTGATTGCAATAAAGTTTTTTGCACCTTTGCCGACACCTGCAACAGCTTCACCCAAAGCGGCACAGTTAGCGTCATTGTCAAAATAAACTTTTGCACAGCCTGTGCGTTCTCTGAGCATATCGTATGCAGGAACATTTTCAAAGCCAAGATTGTTTGCAAATTCAATAAGTCCCTTTTCTTTATTAACAGAACCGGGAGTACCAACTCCGATAGATTCAACATCAGCCATTGTGATACCTGCGTTAGCAATAGCGTTTCTGATCGTCTTTGCAATATCGTCAAAGATTTCTTCAGCAGGTCTGGGAGCATTTGTCTTCTCAGTTGCCCTTGCAATAATTCTGTTTGTTTCGTCTACTACGGCTGATACAATGTTTGTTCCGCCGAGATCTACACCTATTCTGTACATATTTATGTCCTCCGTTTTTAATAAATTACATTTTAGAAATAATCTTCACCGTTGTTTGTGTCCCAAACTTCGATTTCCTGTTTGATGGGTTCAAAACCTTCCATGCCAAGGCTTGCCATAAGCTCCTGTGCCGCATTGTAACCCATTTTCTTTTGACGGTTGCTGACCGCCGCAGTTTCAATGATAATTGCAAGATTTCGACCGGGTGTAACAGGTACAACCGTAGCAGGGACAAGAATACCCATAATATTAATATAGTTTTCTTCAAGTCCCATTCTGTCGTAAACCTTAGATGAATCCCAAGGCTCAAGACGTATAACCATATCAATTTTTTCGGATAACTTAACAGCTCCGAGACCGAAAATATTTCGGGCATTTATAATACCCACACCTCTTACCTCAATGTAATGGCGGATATTATCGGGAGCCTGACCGACAACGGTTTTCGTTGATACCTTTCTTATTTCAACAGCATCGTCTGCAATCAGTCGATGACCTCGTTTGATAAGCTCAACGGCAGTTTCGCTTTTACCTACGCCGCTGTCACCAACAATAAGACAACCTTCACCTGAAACCTCAACAAGAACACCGTGTCTTGTGATTCTGTCTGCAAGCTCAACACCAAGATATGAGATTATTGTTGACATATTTGACGATGTATCATCGGCTGTTGTTAAAACAGGCACTCCGTATTTTTTTGCGGCATCAATAAAACCCTCAACAGGCTCGAGCTTTCTGCAAATAACTATTGCCGCAGGGCGTGTTGCAAAATACCTGTCAAGGCATTGCTGACGCTGTGAAGCTGAAAGACTGTTGATAAATCCGATTTCTGTCATGCCGAGAACCTGTATTCTCTCCGGGTCAAAATAATCCTCATAACCGGCAAGAATCAGTCCGGGACGGATAATATCCTTTGACGATATATAAATCTCTGACGGCGGCTTAGGTGAGTATAAAACCTCATATCCGATATCGTGGATAATCTTTTCAAGGGAAACAGTATATTTTGTTGACATGATGCACCTCCATACATGAAGTTACTCAATAAATTTTTATAAAATTAAGTTTTTTTCTTCGCTTTTATAAAATCGGGTGATTGGGCAAGAATGATTGCAACAAACATAACGACACACCCCATAAGCTCTCTTGTGTTCAATGTGTTACCTCTGATTACCCAGTCTGCAAGAGCTGAGAATACGGATTCAAGGCTCATAAGAAGGCTTGCAAGTACAGGATTGCAACGTTTTTGACCTAATATCTGTAATGTAAACGCCGCACCGCCCGAGAATACACCTGAATAGATCAGAGGAACTGCCTGTCCTAAAACAGCATTTATATCCGGCTTTTCAAAAATGAGCATACATACTGTGGAAAGAACCGCCGCAATAAAAAACTGGAAACAGGACAGCTTGATTCCGTCAACCCTATCGGAGTAATAGTCTACAGTAAAAATCTGTGTACCAAAGAAAACGGCACAGAGAATAAGCAGAAGGTCAGCAGTTGATATTGAAAGACCTGCACCCGGTTGAATGGATATAAGATAAAGTCCGCCAACAGCCACAATAACGCTGCCCCATGAGAGAATATGTATTTTCTTTTTGAAAAATATACCGAATATAGGCACGATTATTATGTAGAGTGCTGTTAAGAATGCGGCTCTGCCTGTGGATGTTTCCTTACCCTGCATTCCGATACCGAATTGTTGTAAGTTGCAGGCAATTCCCAATGAAAGACCGCAGATTATACCGCTTTTGAGAAATGTTTTGTTCTGACTTGCCCAATCTTTTATACTGCTGTACTTCTTTTTGTTCAGTTTTGCTTTTCCTGTGTTGTTCGTAATAAGCATTACCGCACCAACGGAAAGAAATGCAAGGGTGCATCTTATGGATTGAAATGTAAACGAGCCTATATCGTCACCCTCGCTCTGTGCAACAAATGATATGCCCCAGATTAAAGCGGCAAGCACAATAAGTAACGGACTGATTATTTTAAGTTGTTTTTCTTTATTCATGTTTCACCTTAAATAATTTACAATTTTAATTATTTTACTTTTCTTTGTATAGACTTTAGGAACCCGTCTTGATACGGAGCAAACGACTTCATAGTTAAAACTCATTGACAGATTTCCTATTTCCTCAGCAGAAACGCTATTTTTACCGTCTGTGCCGAACAGTATAACCTCATCATCTGTTTTAACATTCGGGATATCCGTTATATCAACCATAAACTGATCCATACACACTCTGCCGATTACAGGAGCATACTGACCGTTTATTATTACTCTGCCCGTGTTAGACAATGCCCGAGGATATCCGTCTGCATAACCTGCGGTAACGGTTGCGACAGTGCGTGTTTCCGTTGTTTTGTATGTGTGTCCGTAACTGATACCCTCGCATTCGGGTACGTCTTTTATTCGTGTTATATGACTTTTCAGCATCATGGCAGGAATAAGATTAAGTTTCGACTTATCAACCTCATCTGACGGATATAAGCCGTACAATGCGATTCCCATTCTTACCATATCGAAATGCTCGCTGAATTCCGATATTCCCGCACTGTTACATATATGTTTTATTGGGAATGATACATCTTCATTTTCGCACTTATTAATAAAATCACAGAATTTTTTTGCTTGTAATTCACTTGTTGATTTGTCAGTCATATCGGCACAAGCATAGTGAGAAAAAATGCCCTCAATAACGATATTTTCAAGGTTTGATATTTTTTTGATATCAGCTACTGAACTGTCAGAGAGGTCAAAACC
>CAZBVV010000068.1:0-9773 GCA_964495345.1 uncultured Eubacteriales bacterium | reverse complement strand
ATGATGACGAGTGTGAGTCACGTTCCTTTGAAAGAAGCGGAAAGCCTAAGATTATCGTTCTCGGTTCGGGTCCTATACGTATAGGTCAGGGTATCGAGTTTGACTATTCGTCAGTTCACTGTGTATGGACACTCAAAGAGCTTGGCTATGAGGTTGTTATTATCAACAACAACCCCGAAACAGTTTCAACTGACTTTGATACTGCTGACAGACTTTATTTTGAGCCTCTTACTCCCGAAGATGTACTCAATGTTATAAAGAAAGAAAATCCCGAGGGTATCGTTGTTGCATTCGGCGGACAGACAGCTATCAAGCTTACAAAGTTCCTTGACGACAACGGATTTACAATTCTCGGCACATCAGCTGAGGGTATTGACACCGCAGAGGACAGAGAGCGTTTTGATGCTCTGCTTGAAAAGTTTAACATCAAGCGTCCTAAAGGAATGGGCGTTATCACTCTTGAAGAAGCTCTTGATGCGGCTCATACACTTACCTACCCCGTACTTCTTCGTCCTTCATACGTTATCGGCGGTCAGAACATGACTATCGCATACAACGATGATGATGTTTACAAATATATGAACATCATTCTTTCGGGCAAAATCGAAAACCCTGTTCTTGTAGATAAATACATGATGGGCTCCGAGCTTGAAGTTGACGTTATTTCCGACGGTAAGGATGTTCTTATACCCGGTATCATGCAGCATATCGAAAGAGCAGGCGTTCACAGCGGTGACTCTATCGCAGTATATCCCCCTTACAATCTTCGTGACACAATGAAGCAGACTATTATTGACTGCTCTACAAATCTTGCTCTTGCATTGGGAACAAAGGGTCTTGTTAACATTCAGTATCTTATTTACGATAACGAGCTTTATGTTATCGAGGTTAACCCCAGAGCTTCAAGAACAATTCCCTATATCAGTAAAGTTACAGGCGTACCTATGGTTGATATTGCAACAAGAGTTATGACAGGTACTCCTCTTAAAGATTTAGGCTACGGCACAGGTCTTTACAAGACACCTCCCTACTTTGCAGTAAAAGTTCCCGTTTTCTCATTTGAGAAGCTTCTTGATGCAAACTCAAGCCTTGGTCCCGAAATGAAATCAACGGGTGAAGTTCTCGGTGTAGGTAAAACTATTGAGGAAGCACTTTTCAAAGGTCTTGTATCAGCAGGATTTGAAATTACCCCAAAAACACACCGCAAAGAAATGGGTGTATATATAACCGTTAAAGATGCAGACAAGCCCGAGGTTGTTGAGCTTGCACGCAAATTCCACGAACTTGGTCTGAAAATTTACGCCACTGAGGGTACTGCAAAGGCTATCGGCAGCATAGATATTGACGTTACGGTTGTAAATAAGCTTTATGATGAATCCAACACAAGCATGGATCTTCTTGAAAGCGGCAAAATCAAGTATATCGTCTACACAGGCACTCCCCTTGACGTTGTTGATGACTTTATTAAGCTTCACAGACGTGCTCTTCAGCTCTCTGTGGCAACGCTTACATCATTAGATACAGCAAACGTACTTGCAGACATTCTTGCAAGCGGATTTAATCAGCAGAATACTGAGCTTGTTAACATCAACGCTCTTCGTGCAGAGCCTATGAAGCTCAAATTTGCAAAGATGCAGGGTTCAGGTAATGACTTTATCTTCTTTGACAATCTTGACGGTACTATTACAGCTCCCGAAGTTATTGCCGTAAACTTCTGCAACAGACATTACGGCATAGGCAGTGACGGTATTGTTCTTATTGAGAAATCCGATATTGCAGATGCAAAGATGCTTATGTTCAACAAAGACGGTTCAAAAGGATATATTGCAGGTAACGGTTTACGCTGTGCAGGTAAATATCTCTACGACCACGGAATTGTTAACAGCACTCATCTTACAATCGAAACTCCCGTAGGACTCAAGAGAATCCACCTTTACACAGAGAACAACAAGGTTAAAGCCGTTAAGGTAATGATGGGTAAAGCTGAATTTGAGGCTGAAAAAATCCCAACTAACATTACAACAGGCAAAGTTATTGACCAGCCCGTTATCATTGACGGCAAGGAATACAATGTAACCTGTGTTTCTGTCGGCAATCCTCACTGTGTTGTATTCGGTACTCACATTGATGCATATAATCTTCAGGAAATTGGTCCTGAATTTGAAAATGCTAAATATTTCCCCGAAAAAATTAACACGGAATTTGTAAGAGTCGTGGATAAGCGTACAATCCGTATGCGTGTTTGGGAACGTGGAAACGGTGAAACCTATGCTTGCGGTACAGGTGCTTGTGCGGCAGTTGCGGCTGCTTGCGAGCTTGGTCTTTGCGATAAAGGTCAGGATATTACCGTTAAGCTCAAAGGCGGCGACCTTATTGTAAACTACACGGACGAATGTGTATCACTTACAGGTAACACAAGCCTTATTTTTGAAGGTCAGATAGAATATTAATTAGAGTGAGGCTGTATCTGAAGGTACAGCCTCTTTTGGGATGTGAATAAATTGGAATGTGAACTTACAAACATGATAATGATTGAAAACCCCGAAAACGGAGATGTTGTTGTTCAAAGACGAGTAAAATATTGGACAGGTATTACTTTTCCGGGCGGTCATGTGGAAAAAGGCGAAAGCTATATACATAGTGTTATCCGTGAAGCCAAGGAAGAAACAGGTCTTGATATAAGAAATCCAAAGCTTTGCGGTGCAGTTCATTGGTGTCACAAGGATACGGATGCCAGATATTTTGTTCTGCTTTTTAAAACGAATGAATATTCCGGCTCGCTTTTAGACAAAACTGAAGAGGGTGAAGTTTTTTGGACAAGTAAAGAGTCGCTAAGTTCATTTGACCTTTCACCTAATTTCAGCGAATATCTTAAAGTATTTTTAAGTGATAAAAGCGAAGCTTTCGGTTTGTACAACGACAGCTGTGATGAAAAAATGCAAATACTGTGAGGAGAATTATGGATAACACAAAAAAAGACAATTCTCAATATGTAAAAATGACACAGACACCAATACCCAAGCTTGTTGCAAAATTAGCCGTACCCACTACAATAAGTATGCTTATAACATCAGTTTATAACCTTGCAGACACATATTTTGTATCAAAAATTTCCACAAGTGCAAGCAGTGCCGTTGGCATTGTATTCTCGCTGATGACTATTATACAGGCGGCAGGCTTTACTCTGGGAATGGGGTCAGGAAGTCTGCTTGCAAGACGTCTTGGTGAAAAAAACAAAAAAGCTGCCAATATGTATGCATCGTCTGCTTTTTACACAGCAATTGCAATAGGGTTGGTTATTACTGTTTTCGGACTTATCTTTATTAATAAACTTATGTTTTTACTCGGAGCAACAGAAACAAACGCTGAATTTGCAACTGATTACGGAAAATACATTCTTTGGGCGGCACCTATTATGTGTTCATCTTTTGTAATGAACAACATTTTACGTTCTGAGGGCAAAGCCGCACTTTCAATGATTGGACTGAGCATAGGCGGTATACTGAACATTATTCTTGACCCTATTTTTATTTTTACGCTGAATCTTCAAACGGCAGGTGCCGCAATCGCAACGGTAATAAGTCAATGCGTCAGTTTTATTTTGCTGTTGTCAATGTTTTTATTCAAAAAAAGCAATATTTCATTAAATCCTAAAAACATATCTTTTAAACCGAGAGTATATTTTGATATTATACTAACAGGCATACCATCATTCAGCAGACAGGGACTTGCAAGCGTTGCAACGGTGTTATTGAACAGAGCTGCAGGTGCATACGGCGATGCCGCTATTGCCGCGATGTCGATAGTATCAAAGGTATGTATGCTCGTTCAATGCGTGTGTATCGGAGTGGGACAGGGATTTATGCCTGTTGCAGGATTTAACTACGGAGCGAAGAAATATGACAGAGTAAAAAAGGCATTCAGATTCACTCTTACGGCAGATACGGTGATAATGACCTGTCTTGGAATTGTAATTTTTATTTTTGCACCAACCATAATGGAGTTATTCCGTGCCGAAGATTCGGTCGTTGTTGAAATAGGTTCTGCCACAATGCGTGCACAATGTATTGCCATGCCTTTGATGTCAACGACAATAGTCGCAAATTCGCTTTTGCAGTCCGTTGGTAAATCTGTACGGGCAACGATACTCTCCTGTTGCAGACAAGGTATATTCTTTATTCCTCTTATACTCATTCTTCCGAAATTTCTGGGATTGACAGGAATAGAATACACCCAGGCAATATCCGATGCATTAACTTTTCTTGTAAGTATGCCCTTTGTAATATGGTTTTTCAAAGGACTTAAAAAAGAGCAAAAAATTACTCCGGCTCAATAAAAGTCGGAGTTTTTTGCTATCATAACAAACTATCAAAAAAACCTTGTATATTTCGCTTTAAGGCGATGTTTCAAAAAGTGCATTACTATCACTCTTAAAGGTAATCACAGCTTATAGGGGCTTACAGAGGACATAACACAACAAAGGCAATAATGCAACCCAAACAGAGGCGTTTCAGAACATAAATAATGAAAAAAACAGAGCCTTTCGGCCCTGCAAATGTCTTGTTATAAAAATATTTTAAAAAATATACATTGTAACTTCCCTGTTACCCCATGCGTAAGCTTCGCTTTTACTGTTCACATAAAGGTCTACGACGGGAGCATTATTCCAATAGATAAAGCTACCGGTATCCTCTGCTGAGCTGTAACCGTATACAGTACCGTCAGATGCTACGATATACATTGTGCTTCCGTATGGAATGTTTCTGGGATTAACTGCAACTACACCCTCGTGAACGGATGTGCCCGTTGCCGTTGTTGTACCCATTGAGTAAGCGGTTGCTCTGCCTGTTACCTTGTAGGAATAGTTAAGAGGTACACCGTTCTCATCAAATAAAATGTCATCGGGAACATCAATATCGGAAATCTGGGTAAGACCAAGCTCCTCAAATGTGAATTCCGTTTTTTCTGTTTCCGCTGTTTCTTCGCCGCTGTCTGTTTCTTCACTTTCACTTTCGGCGGAAAGCTGTTTTAAAAACTCTTCTGCTTGGCTTTCCTCTTCGCTGATTGTGTTGAATCCGTCCGATACGATAAGAACTTTTGAAACTGTATCGGGACTTTGTGCTAAATAAGATTCCGAAAGTTGAAGTACTTCCTTACTGCTTATGCCTATGTTACCGTTATCAGCTGATGCTGAACTTTCAGTTGCAAACTGTAACATACAGGTTACGGATGTCAATGCAAAAATCGCCGCTGAAAAAGCCGCCGCACATTTTTGTGACTTAACCACCTTGCAAGCAGAAGAAAATATGTTTTTTACTTTCTTCATAAATTGTCTCCTTTTAAGTTTTTTTGCTGTGAAGATGTATAATCGAAATGTATATTCACAGCGATATTACACTAATTGAACAAGACGCCGCTTATTATAGCCATCTCTTTTGTGAATGTCAAGCAATTTTGGATAGTCATTTTTGTACAATTTGACGATTGACTTTTTTAAATCATCATTTTCATTTGGAAAAATATGGTAATTAAGTACGCATAAATGTCAATTTTTGTAAATTGACTGTTAATTTTTTGGCAAAGTAACCAAACTTGCCTCCTTGCAAATTACGATATTTCCCAAGATTATTTATCTTTTTTACATTTTTTAATATGCCGAATCTATATTTAGTGGTTTATTTTTCCATTTGTGAACATTATATACAAAAGTAAATTGTTTTTTACGGTGATTTTTAATATAAAAAGTCGATAATTATTGCAAAAAAAATATGAGGCAGAGAATATCCGCCTCAAAAATATAATGCAAATTATTGTGTCAAAAGCACTGCACAACCATGGGGTTGCAGACTGATTTTAAACCTGTCCAAGCTGAATTCAGCGTTACTCCAAACCTCTGTATAGCCTTTGTTTGCACCCATTCCGTCGGGCAGTTCAGTCGCATCAAATGTGACTGTTATATCCCTTTTACTCCTGTTATAAATACAAACGGCGTGCCTGTCATTACTCAATTTTTTTACAAGAAAATCAGCATTTGCCGTCCTTTTATATCTCACGCATTGAAGCCCCAAAACGTCCTGATCTATGGCTATCATCTGCTTATTTTTGAGAATTGACAGGGTTTTATCATCGGATTCTGAGGTATATTTTCTTATATCGTTGCCGAGAATGAGTGGTGCAGACATCATACACCAAAGAGAAAAATGGGTTTTATTTTCTTCAAATGTGAGGTTACCGTTGCCCACTTCAAGCATATCCGGGTCATTCCAATGTCCGGGACCTGCAAACTCACCTGATTTGAGATTGGTATTATATATAATGTTTATCCATTTCCAATAAGGACGGATGTCCGGCGTTGTACGCCACAGATTACCTGCGTTCCATGCCCAATTTTTTGGCTTATTTCTGCCCCATTCACAGATTGAATATGTGATTTTTTTATCTTTTGAAGCATTTTTTAAAGCCTCGCCCATTCTTTTATATTGAATATACGAACTGTCTGCTCTTGTACAAACAGGGTTAAAAAGCACAATACTGTTTTTGCCTTTATTCAGTTCAATCTTGCATTGATATCTGCCAATTGTGCTCCATGCCTTTGTTCCGGGGAAGAACATTTCATAGTATTTGTCATTTACCCGAACAACCAGATACTTATTATACCTGCCTTTCTTTTTTACAGTCAATGTAAGCGGAAATACGCCTTCCTGAATGCTGTCAAATTCAAATTGAGCCCTTCCCTTTCCTTGACCTAAAAAGCTGATATATTTACCTGTTTCAAGCATTTTATCGGAATTAATACGTGCAAGACCGCTTAATTCTGCATTATTAGCCGTAAGAGTTACTGTTTCATCGCCGATTATAATTTCTGCTTTTTCTATTAATGGAGCGACAGAGGGAATTTTTATATTATGACAAAAGTCATACTTAAAATATTCAACACCCCATTTTGCAAAAGTTTGTGCATCCGTTTTTTCATATCCGAGACTTGCAGGCAAATCCTCACAGGTGTAATCACCGTTTGATGAATACAAGCCTACTTTAAGACCGAGGTTATTGATTTTTTTACAAAGAGTGTCTATTCCCGAGGGAAATCTTGACAAATCACCTTGCAGACAGCCCTTATCATCACGCATTGAAGAATGCCAGCAATCATCAAGATTAACATATTTGTATCCTGCATCACAAAGACCCGATTCTTTCAAGGCAACTGCTGTATCATAAATCAAATCTTCATCAATGTTATTTCTGAAAGTGTTCCAGCTTGACCATCCCATAGGCGGAGTTAAAGCATCTCCCCCATCGTAATATTCATCTTGGGGGATTTTGATTGTGAGCTTAGATTTGCACATAAACTGTTGGAGAGTGCAGAAAGGACACAATCCCTGTTTTTTCTGATATAAACACCACAGAACAAATAAAACAAGAATAATGATAACCACAGCAAAAATAAAATACCAGAACAAAATAATCACCCTTATTACATACTATTATATATATAATAACAACCCTCTACTTAAAAGTAAAGGGTTGAAAAATTTTTTATTTATTTGTCTTAGCCTTCTTGGAGTATTTTGTCTTATAAATAAATCTCATAAGATATGCTTCAATGGGGTTAATATATTTTGCACCGCCGAGTAATTTTGATGCCGCATCTGTACGAAGCTCTTTTTCAAGAACCATCTCAACTGCTTCTGCATCATACATATCACCTGCAACACAAACTGCACCGTTATCTTTAAGAAGTGCCGCATTTCTGCCTTTAAGCTTCTTAACAACCTTTTTAGCAGTTTTAGAAGGATTTGCAGGGTCATACTCGCCTGTGTGAAGTGTAACACCTATAAGCTGTGCAAAGTCGTCAAGCAACGGTCTGAATGTACCGCCCATTCTTGAAGCCGCAAGAATTTCGGGATTCTTTGAGTGAATGATACAATTCACATCACTGCGGGAGTTATAAATAGCTCTGTGCAGTTCTGCACTTTCCGGAGCCGCAGAATCGCTTTGTGCAAGGTCAACTCTTACAATTTCACTGCCGTCGGATGAGGTCATAAGCATTGTATCAACTTCACGCTCGGAGTTATAAGGCTCAAAAATTGCAGCCTGTCTTTTTGCACCTTCGCTTACGTCTGCGATATGCTCTGCGATAGCCGTGATGTTGTTGCTGACCTTACCTGAAACATCGTGAAGCTTTGTAAGCAGAAAATCTGCACAAACGTTTTCAAGCTCGGCGGCAACTTTAAATGCGTCTGCGTAATCAACACCCATACAAAGTGCACCGTGGTGAGCCATAATAACAGCCTTTGATACTGAACGCTCAAGAGCAGCTGTAACACCCTTACGAAGCTTTCCCGTACCGGGCAAACCGTATGATGCTACAGGTATATCTGCACCGATAATTTCACGGCTGTCTTCGGAAAGTAAATTGATATCGTAACCGAGAAAGCTTACTGCTGATGCGTTTTTCTGATGAGTATGGATAACAAAGTTTACGTCACTACGCATTTTATATGCCATCGCATGAATACCCTTCTCGGAAGAAGGCTTAATCTCTGAATCGTATGTGCAATCCTCGATTTTAACAAGAACGATATCATCGGGAGTGAGAGATTCATAGCTTCTTCCGCTGGGAGTGATTACAAAATATTCATCGTCAACACGGCAACTTACATTACCCCATGTACGAGCTATAAGACCGGATTGAACAAGCTCAAGACCGGCTTTGACAACTTCGGATTTTGCTTCCAAAATGTCCATACTTTATACCTCTTTCAAAAACATTAATACTGCTTGAGAGCAACGTTAGCAAATACTTTATCGAATTTTGCAAGTGCTTCGTCGATAAGTTCGGGAGTATAAGCAGCAGATGTGTAAAGTCTGGAACCTGCAAGTGTAACAAGTCCTTCTGCCATATATGCTGCACCCATGTGCTGCATTTCTTTCTTTCTTTCGCTTGTTGCACTGAGCACACCGGGAATAGTCCAGGGTTTTGCCCAATCAACACAGAAATGCATAGTACCGACTGTTTCAAGATGACAAACTGAACCCTGGTTGAATGCTACGAAAGGAAGGTTGTACTTCTTGATAATTTCCTGAAGACCCTTTGTAAGTCTGTCACCCATCTGACCTGCCTTCTGGCAAGCATTTGTTCTGTCAATAGCTTCAAGAGTATAGTAACCGGCAACACAAGAGATAGGTGTAGCAGCCATTGTACCGCCCATGAATGCCTTTTTAACCTTTTCACCGCTTGAATCAAGACCTGAACCGAGATACTTCATATATTCTCTCTTACCGCCGATACCGCCTGCACCGGGATATCCGCCTGCAATAACTTTACCAAAGATAGTAAGGTCGGGAGAAACACCGTAATAACCCTGAGCACCTGCCATACCGATACGGAAGCCTGTAACAACCTCATCGAATACAAGAAGAGCACCGTATTTACGGCAAAGTCTTTCAACGCCCTTATTGAAATCGTAATCAAGGGGTCTTGTGCCGCTTTCGGGACCGATAGGCTCAATAAATACGGCAGCAGTACCGCCTGTAAACTGATTTCTTCTGAGAACTCTCTCGAGAGAATCAAGATCATTGGGGAAGAATTCCTGAGTATGCTTATAAATATAAAGAGGTACACCATGAGACTGTGTAAACTTTGAACCGGGAACACGGATACCGTAACCGAGCTGATCTGACCAGCCGTGGTATGCACCGCCCATTTTAACTACATTCTTATTTTTTGTAGCAAGTCTTGCAACACGAATTGCTGCCATACAAGCTTCTGT
>CAZBVV010000067.1:4382-10076 GCA_964495345.1 uncultured Eubacteriales bacterium | reverse complement strand
CGTCGCTCCCTACATGGCATATCATTTAATTTCTGCTACGCTAAATTATTGTTTATCATTATAATCTTTAAAAATAAGTTTCCTATAAACAAAAAAAGCCGCTCCCGAAGGAACGGCAATTTTTTTAATTGATTAAGCAAGCATTGTCTCAATCTCTGCCTGATACTCTTCAGGAAGAAGAGCTACGAGATCGCTTACGAACTCATCAAGAAGACCGAATTTGTTAAGAGCAATAATGAGCTTGATGATCTTAACGAGAAGCTTAATAAGAGTTACCATGAAATTTTCCTCCTTATCATTAATATTGTGTCTTAATCTTACAATATTTAGTTTTAATAGTCAAGTGAATACCCAAAAGTTAACAATTCGTTAAATTTTACACCAACTTGTTGCAAAAATTCTTTTTACCAACGCATTAACAATACCCTTTATTTGAGGCAATTACCGTATAACAAAGCTCTGCTGTAACAAAATCGGACATCACAATGCCGTATGTTTTACCCTTTTCAAAGCTGAAATTCATAAGCTCCCTGTTAATCATTTTTGCATTAAAGTATGGCAATCTTATGCCTGTACAGCTTGTTGTACAGACATTAAAATCGGCTGAGTCAAGCTCCGATTCAAGAAAACGCTTAACCGTACCCCACTTTTTTTTGCCCTCGACTTTATAGGAATCCTGTATATGCACTTTAGCAAAAGCCTTTCCGGTTTCAATACTGCACATTTCACCTGTTTTCCAATCGTCAACATATGTTGAGCCCACATACGGGGGACGGAAATCAATGCCGGAATTTAAGTCTGTGAACACATTTTTGTCTACATCCACATTTCGTAAAAGAACAATTTTTCCTCTTGTTTCATCTAATGTGGGAATTCTGTTTTCCAGATACCAGAATTGAGCATTTGTTTGTATATATCTTGAATAGAATTGAGCAAAAAAGTTCTCTGTGCCTGTTGTATCGCGAAGAACAAAAAGTATTGTTTCGGTAGGATTGTTTTTTACAAAGCTTATGCAATCTGCAACAACTTCATCTGCTGTGAGTTTTTTTGCAAAAGGACCTCTGCTCTTTTTACAGCTTGCGATTGAGTGCATTGCAAAAAACTCACCTTTTTTTAAACTGAATCTGAAATCAAAAAGACGCACACCTGCATTGAGCTGTTTTTCAACAGTCAACGACTGTGTTTTGCTTATAAAAGAAAAGGAAACATAGCAGGTAGTACTGTCGTGTGTGCCGGGAATATTTATTTGTGTAAGTTTCAATCCGCCGGACAGACTTGCCATCCAGCGGTTAAGATTAATTTTATTCATATCATTTAAGTTTCAGCACAGCATTGTAATCGGATATACCGTAATTACCTAATGTGTGCTTGAGTATATCATAAAAATCAAGCTGTTCACCCTGAGCTCCGTGCATTTTCTTATTAAGAATTGCCAAGACAGGCTTTAATCTTCTGAACACACGAAGAACGGTATCACCCTGAGGTGTGCCCTCAACAAACGGCTGATCACCCTCAAAGGCATATCTTACAATATCCACCGCAAGGTCAATAAACGGCATATCTTTTATTTCCTTGTCACACTTTACGCAAAGAAGCTTTGCCATTTTGCCGACAGTACAGGTGGATAAGAAGCCACCAACCTTACTTACAATACCGTAAAGGTTTGTTTTTTCACCGGCACCGAATTTATGCAGTATTCTGCCGGGGTCGTTTTTCATGCCGTTTATGATTGTTCTTATCATTAGTTCAAACTGCTCTTTAAGGTAAACCTCACCTGTTTTTCCTTGTTTGTCCCATTCAAATTCAGGTACGGGAATACTCTCAATTTTAACTGTTGTTTCATCTTCAACCGTAACAAGACGCATAAAAGCAGGACAGCCGATAATTGAACCTGTACAAACATCGTAAAATTTATTGCCTTTTGCTGTTTCGGTAACATTTATGCTCTGATTGTGCATGTGCCCCGTAAAAATAAGATGAACGCCGTTATCGGCAAGAGCTTCAATAAGCTGCTTACTGTTTTTCTGCCTTGCATCGGGAATGAGTGTGAGAATAGGCTGACCGGGAAGAACGGGATAATGCTCCATGGCAATCATAAGCTGATTTTCTGCCTGTGCTTTTTGTGCCTGTTCAACTGCCCATGCCATAAGCTCATCTGTGTAGGCAATATTTTTCCGTTCGGCTGAGTCATTACACAAAACGAGCAGTCTTACATCATCCGAAAGCTGAGCAACATAGGACAGATTTTCTTTATAGAAAGAAATTGCCTTATCATAACCGAAATCACGGTAATAATCATACAAATCAAAGAATTTTATGCCTTCAGCAGGCTTTCTGCCTGTTTCATCGTCATAAGCAAAGGGATTTGCCTCTATATCATGACCGGCGGTAACAACATAAACATCCTTACCGCTGTTCTGCAAATCTTTAAGCATAACCGAAAATTCATCATGACTTGCCTTTTCGCCGTTAAAAGACAAATCACCGGCAATCAGCACAATATCGGCATCCTCGGATTTTTTAAGATAATCGAATACAGCGTCGTTTATGTAAGGTGTTTCAGCATAGCATTTTTGCTCAAAATCCATAAAACGCGCATATTCTTCACCGAAAGCATCAAGGCTTTTTGCGTAATAATGCGTATCGGTAATTACAAAAAATTTAATTGGCTTCATTTTCTCCCTCCAGGGCTAATTCTGATGTACTGTTGTTCTTTCTCATTTCCACAACCTTGTTGTGTATATCTTCCTTTGTTTTGCCTGTGAGCTTATAGAAGAAGAACGGAACACCTGCAAGGAACATCATTATACCGTGAATGATGGTGTAGAAGAACAACAGCAGGATTTTTGTTTCAAATGTCTGTTCGGGAACGATATTACTGCCTTCGACTGAGGGAACATAGTGAATGATTGAATTATCACCGTAAAGAACAAGCGGAGCAAGTGTACTTGCAATAGTTCCGCTGATAAGTGTGCCGATTGAAATAACAAACGGCATTGATGCATCAAGACGCTTACCTGTTTTAAGTTCAATATCTTCAAGAACATCAGCCTGGAACATTGACGGAAGAAGATTTGATGCACCAAACTGAATACCGATAAGGAACAGGAAAGCAACAAATACTACCATAAGTACGGGATTTGGATTCTTGAAATAGAAATATCCTACGGTAAATGCAATACAGTTTGCAGTTACGGAATAAATACCGCTTGCGATATAAAGAACTCTTGCATTGAACTTTTTAAGCAGAAAATTGATAACAAGCATACCTACTGCCGTACCGATACCTACGGGAAGCACAAAGATAATCTTCTTTGAAGCTGAACCGAGAACTGCAATAGCAAGAAATGTCTCCATATATGTTGATATACCTCTGAAGCTTTTTAGAAATTCGGAAACAATGATAGTCCATGCATATTTGTTCTTAATAATCTCCTTAAAGCCCTCAAGAGGATTCTTTTTCTCTGCTGTGTACGGGATTCGTTCCCTTACAACATTCATTCCCAAAAGAACGGTAATAACGCCTGCAACACCGCAGATGGCGGCACTTATTATGTACTGCAAGCCTTCGTTATTCTTCCATATTGCACCGACAACAAGCAATACAACAAGAGGTGCAGAGTTACCCACGGCAGAAGCTATGCTTCTGAATGAAAGGAGCTGGTCACGCTCTTTCATGTTTGGAGTCATAACATTTGCAATCATGTTTATTGAATTACCGAATGTACACATTAAACCCCATGAAATGCTGATTGTGAGAACATAAATAATAAGAGTTGTGCCTGCTATACCCTGCGGTGCAATAAAATTAAGCATAAGAATTATAAACATAGGTATTGCAATCAAGGTTACAATAGGTCTGAACTTGCCCTTTTTACCCATCTTTCTGCCGTCAATATACATAACGATAAAGAAGTTGAGCACGAAGCAAACAACGCTTGTAACAGCACTGCAAAATGCGTTTACATCCTCCGGCAATCCGAGAACATTTACAAGATATGCGTTTCTGTTGCCGCCAACCATACCTGTCATCATGGTGTAGAAGAATACACCCATCAGATAAAGTATCCACTCTTTTGTTTTTAAATATTTTGTTTCTCCCGTTGCAGAATTGTTCATCTGCGTCAACTCCTTTTACACTTTGAACAAAAAAACATTGTGTTTTGTTCTTATTAGTGATTATAACATCTACACAACAACAAATCAATAAATATTTATTATTTATCTTAATAATTGATTTAATGTTCCAAATATGGTATATTTATTGTAATATAATTATCATGTTCTTAATAAACGGAGGTAATTTTATGCCAAAATCAATTAATCAAAAGCTCAAACTTTTATATATAGCAGATTATCTTAAATTAAAATCCGATGAACGGCACCCCATTTCTGCCGAGGAACTTCGAGGTATGCTTGCAAGCCACTGCATAGATGCAGAAAGAAAAAGTATTTACGCAGACATTGAGGCTTTGCGTCATTTCGGCATGGATATTCAGGTAACAAGAGGCAGAAACGGCGGTATCGTGCTGTTATCAAAAGATTTTGAATTGACGGAGCTGAAACTCCTTGTTGATGCTGTACAGTCATCAAGATTTATTACCGAAAAGAAAAGTTATGCACTCATAAAGAAAATCAGCTCACTTGCAAGTGAGTACGACCGTAAGGAATTGCAAAGATTTGTGTTTATTTCTAACAGAATCAAAACGGAAAACGAATCAATCTATTACAGTACGGATAATATTTACAGAGCTATAAACGACGACAGACAGATTGAGTTTTTATATTTCAACTACGGTGCAGACATGAAAAAAAAGTACCACAACGACAAAAATCCTATTAAGGTAAGCCCTTTTGCTTTGCAGTTTGACAGCGACAGATACTACATGATTGCCTTTGACTCTGTTGCCGGAATTATCAAGCATTACAGAGTTGACAAAATGGAAAAAGTTAAAATTCTTAACGATAGCCGTGACGGCAAAGGTAATTTCAGAGATTTTGACCTTGCAAAATATGCAAATGCAATAACCACCATGTACAGCGGTGATATTGTAAACGTTACGTTGGAATGTCCCGATAAGTATGCAGGGGTGATAATTGATAAATTCGGCAAACAATGCCGTTTTATCCCCACAAAAAACGGAGAATATTCAGTTGCAATCAATGCGGCTCTTACACCAACATTTTATTCATGGGTATTCACATTCGGCGGTAAAATAAAAATAACCGCCCCGCAAAGAGCAGTTGATGAATATAAACAACAACTTACAGAAGCATTGAAAAACTGTGAAATATGATTTCATCAATCGTACCGTAATCATCTGATTTAACCTGATTTTTTTGTTTAAGACTGATTTCGACACTTTTTGATAGACTATATATAGTATAATCATCAAAAAAAGGTGGTGATTATATGACTTACAACGAAATTTTAAAACATTTATCTGATAAAGAAAATGTTTCTGTTAAAGAAATTGAAAATGAAATGGTAACTGCATTACGTTCTGCCGGTTTAGATTGTTCAGCAAAAGAATTTATTGAAAAAACAGTAACGCTTGTCAAAGAAAAGACTATATATAGTAAATTGGTATAATATATCGTCTATTTGCTCCTGATAAAAATTATAAAATATTTTTGTCAGGAGTGATAAGCATGAATATCACAGAAGCAGTAAAAAAAAGATTTGAAGAATTA